>PGZW01000005.1 GCA_002841515.1 Firmicutes bacterium HGW-Firmicutes-19
TAAGTTTTTACCATAGTTTTTCTTCAATAAGATTGCAGCACCCCCGGCACCAAGGTTGTACATCATTGACATATTTTTATCGGTAAAGTCAACGAAGTCGCCGTTTCGATAACCTCCGCATACCAATATCGTCTGTATATCATCATCGGCAATCAACATGTCCTTTGCCATTTTCAGTGCAGTCACCGATGTGCAGCAACGATTTTGAACATCCACGCCCCACGCATTGACTGCTTTTATGCGATCTTGGATATATAGTGCCGAGGTCGTCAGCGGATATTCTTTCCATTCTTCGCCAAAACAGAGGATCACATCAATATCCGCAGGATCTACACCTGTTTTGTCCAAACAATCCAACGCTGCTTTCGCTCCCATTTCCTGAGTTCCATCTTCATCGCCGGGAATTGTTTTTTGAATGACCCCCAACTTTTCGATGACAGCCTGTTCACTCCAGACACCGACAGTAGCATCGGAGATTTCAGCAGCCGTCATTACTTTTTCAGGAATGTAGATACCCAAACCGACAATTCCGACATTTACTTCTTTACCCATCGGGTATCTCCTCCTTAAGCTAATTTTTCTTTTAATGTTGAAACAAACAAGTTCAAATCATCGGTGATGACCGAGTGACCGGCATTTTCAAACAACACTAACTCTGCTTTATCGCCGAAGCGTTTTTTCATATCATGGGCATACAATACCGGAACGACCAAGTCTTTTTCGCCATGCAAGATCACGATGTCTGCAGTGATCAAATCCATCCGGCCGCTACCGGCGACGACACCATTATGATCGTGTGTCATATTGAATACGACCAATCCATAATCGACATCAACGATATTGCGTTGTTTTAACATGGCATCCAAATATAAGTCATAGTCTTCTTCATTGGGCTGATTCATATTATAAATGACCGCATTCCAAATCATTTTTAGCAGATTTTTGTCTTTGTTGGCATAAGCTGCAACGATTGGCAGTACTTGCACAGGATCGACAGCGATCTCTTCTTTAGTTTTTAACAACTCCGTTAAGATCGGTTGATAGGAAGCATCTTTTTTATACATCGGATACCCGGTCAAACCGACAGAATCCAATAATATGACTTTCTTTACTTTTTCTTTTAGTTCTGCGGCCATCTCTAGCACGACACCACCTCCGGTCGACCAACCGACAAGAGAGCATGTTTCAACTTTAAGTGAAGCAAGTAAATCCAATAAATCGGATCCAAAGTCATAAAGAGAGTTCAGTTCGCTGTTGTAACTGCTGTCCCCAAAGCCTCTTATGTCGGGAACGATGAGTTTAAAATCATTTTCCAACTGTTCCATGGTCGTTTGCCAGTGGACGGACGAACTCATATTGCCATGAACCAGAACCACTGTAGGTCCTTGTTGACCAGCCATTCGATAAGCAATCGTTTCCCCGTTTACACAGGTATGATAGTGAACCGGATATTGCTTCATAGACGCATGCCGCCATCGACGCTCAACACCTGACCGGTAATGTAGGAGGATTCATCTCCTGCTAAGAATAAGGCGGCGTTTGCGATTTCGTGAGGTTGTCCAAGACGTCCAAGCATCGTTTGCTTAGCAAATCCATCAAGCAACTCCTGCGGGACAGTTTTAAGAATATCGGTCATCGTGTAACCCGGTGCAATCGCATTGACACGGACGTTACCACCCTTAAGCGCAAATTCCTTCGCCCAGGTTTTAGTTAATCCGATCAAACCGGATTTGGTTGCGGCATAGTTGGCTTGTCCGATATTTCCAAATACTCCGACAACGGAGGAAATGTTGATGATCGAACCACCACCATTGGCTTGCATATGCGGACCGATATGACGGGTCAGATTGAATACACCCTTAAGATTGACATCGATGACTAAATCCCACTGCTCATCACTCATCTTGCGAGTCAAAGCGTCACGGGTGATACCTGCATTATTGACCAAGATATCGATTTTTCCATATTTTTCTACTACATAATCGAAAAACTTCTTGCAACCTTCACCATCTGTAACATTCAAAGGATATCCTTCTACATTTTCAGCTTCATAACCCATCGAACCCATATCAGCAGCGATGACTTTTGCGCCTTCTTTTGCGAAAAGTTCTGCCATAGCTTGTCCTAGACCGCGAGCTCCACCGGTTACTACTGCTACTTTACCTTCAAGTCTCATTGTGCTGTTCCTCGTCTTTCTTTATATGATTATTTTTATTTACTTACAGTTTTTCAGGATGATGGCCGTACCCATGCCGCCTCCGATACAAAGCGAAGCTAATCCGTACGTCACATTCCTTTTCTTCATTTCATAAACCAGCGTGGTCATGATGCGATTGCCGGATGCACCGACCGGATGACCCAAAGCGATCGCTCCGCCGTTGACATTGCATTTCGCCAGAATATCTTCTTTTGATACACCATGTTCTTCGCCGATTTCCTTGATTACTCCCAATGCTTGGGCAGCAAATGCTTCATTGAGTTCAAACAAATCGATATCACTCAATTGTAATCCGGAGTTTTTCAGTGCCATACGAATGGCTGGGGTCGGACCTAAACCCATGATCGAAGGTTCAACGCCGCCTTGACCAAAGCCGACGATTTCTGCCATCGGAGTCAAATCATATTTTTCAACGGCACTTTCGGATGCGATAAGCATGACACTGGCACCATCATTGATACCGGATGCATTCCCGGCAGTGACTGATCCGTCTTTTTTGAAAGCCGGACGCAATGTTGATAATTTTTCCAATGTCGTTTTACGGTTTGGGTATTCATCAGTATCGAAAACAACGACTTCTTTTCCGACCTTAACTTCGATCGGAACGATTTCATCTTTAAACTTGCCGGCATCGATCGCTGCGATGGCTTTACTTTGTGATGATATGGCGAACTCATCTTGTTCTTGGCGAGAAAACCCGTATTTAGCAACGATGTTCTCAGCGGTAACACCCATGTGCGAACCATCAAAAGCATCCCATAAAGCATCGACCAACATGTGGTCTTCCATGTTCATCGCTCCCATTTTGACTCCCAAGCGGACATTGTAGTTCACCATAAACGGTGCCTGGCTCATCGTTTCGGTTCCTCCGGCGATGATCATTTCCGCAAAACCGGCCTTGATACTGTTCGCTGCGAGCATGACGGCTTTCATACCGCTTCCACAAGCGATATTGATACTGTATGCCGGTACGGTTACAGGTACTCCGCCTTTAATGGATGCCTGGCGGCCTACACCTTGTTTTTGTCCTGCAGGCAGGATATTTCCGATAATGACTTCATCCAGATTTGCTGGATCGATCTTTGTTTCCTCGATAATTGCTTTAATACAGGCAGCAGCCATATCGGGTGCACTGACATTTTTAAGTGATCCCAAATGACTTCCGATGGCGGTGCGCTTAGCGCTGACTAAATAGACTTTGCTCATTTTAGTTCTCCTTCTTATATATTGGCTGTAACAAACATGAAACGTGATTCACCTTACATATTAACAATAATCCATTCAATATGCATTGTCAACAGGAAATTTGTAACCGTTTACAAATTCATGAAATAGTGCTTGACGAACATCGATCAACCCATTAAACTAAACATGAAGGGTGATTCATGTTTTTACAAAATCGAACCCTTAATCAATAGTGTATACTGTATTTGTAATGGAAAGGCGGAATCCCATGTCAGTAATCATGTCCCTTAATTCCGGTAGTTCTTCGTGTAAATTTCAACTTTATACGATGCCGGCAGAAACAGTCATTTGTTCAGGTATTTTTGAAAGAATCGGTTTGCCTGAAGGTGTATATTCAATGGAGTTTAACGGAAGTAAAATCTCCGAATCACTCCCGTTGCCCAATCATCAAACGGCCATTCAGATTTTGTTGAAGTTATTGGTCGATCATGGGGTCGTTACCACGTTGGATGATTTAGCAGGTATTGGTCATCGAGTCGTACACGGTGGCGAAAAATATGAACATTCGGTCGTTTTTAATGACGAGGTCGCAAATGACATCGAAATGCTTTGTGATTTAGCGCCTTTGCATAATCCTGCCAATTTGCTTGGTTATAAAGTCTTAAAGGAATTATTACCCACTACATTGCAAGTAGCCGTATTTGATACAGCATTCCATCAGACCATGGATAAGGTCAGTTTTATGTACCCTATCCCGCTGGAATACTATGATCAATACAAAATCCGTAAATACGGGTTCCACGGTACTTCGCATCTATATGTCACCCAACGCGCCAGGCAGATTTTGGGCGAAGAAAAAAGCAGGCGCTTGATTTGTTGCCATTTGGGTAACGGCGGATCATTGTCGGCGGTACTCGATGGTCATTGCATCAATACTTCCATGGGATTTACGCCTTTGGCAGGTATAATGATGGGGACCCGTTCAGGTGATATCGATCCTTCGATCATGGCTTATCTTGCAAAAAAAGAAAGTCTCAGCGTTGCTCAAATCACGGATATTTGTAACAAGAAATCCGGAATCCTGGGGATTTCCAAAGTATCTTCGGATATGCGTGATATCGAGGCGGCCATTGCTGAAGGTAACGAAAATGCGGATTTAGCCCGCAAAATGTATGTCCAACGCGTTGCTATGACGATTGGTTCCTATATTGCCCAGTTGGGTGGTTGCGACGCTATTCTCTTTACTGCCGGGATCGGTGAGAACTCAGTTCCGATTCGTCAATTGGTCATTGAATATATTTCTGAAGCTTTCTCGATCAAACTGGACGTTGAAGCTAATAAAAAGCGCAGACAAGAAGTTCTGATTTCGACCCCTGACTCAAAAATTGCTGTCATGGTTATTCCTACCAATGAAGAGTTGATGATCGCTCGCGATACATACTCACTATATCAACACTAATTACCCCGCCAGCGTATCCTCCTTAAGACACCTGTGGGTAAATAGAAGCCTGTTTCAGGCACAAAAAAATGAGCAATTGCACCTTGCTCATTTTTATTTTTATTGGGTCATCGTTTGGTAGATAAAATCAATATCTCTTGAGTCAACCAGTTTCTGTGCTGTTTCAAGTTCTTCGAAGATGGTTGCCAAATTAGCCAGTATGGACATATGTTCACCATCTTTTCCCGCCAATCCGATGATCACTTTTGCGACATTGCCATGCCAGTCAATCCCATCCGGTACGATCAGTACGACCATTCCGGATGCGATGATTTCATCCTTGACATCATGTACACCATGAGGAATTGCTAGTAGATTTCCCAGAAAAACCGAAAGGTCTTCGTCACGACGATGCATACCGTCAATATATCCCTTTTTCACATATCCGCTTTTGATCATCATAGCACCCACTTTATCAATGGCTTCTTTTACGCTCATGGTTTGCTTTTCGATGATGATATTCTCTTTCATCAGAATCGGTAATGCTTTTTTGCTTTTAAATGAAAATTTCATAGTTGTTCTCCTTTATGGCATACGTCGCAGCATCTCATTACGATACCAACGCATACAAATGTTTTCAATCTCCTTGACTATTCTATCATGATTCTTGTCAATAATCGCTAGTGAAAGCCGATCATCTTCAATACAACTCTGACTTATCTGACTCAGTATCTCCCTATGAATCTTCAAGGAAGGTGATCCAATCAGCATCAGCAGAATCCCAGCCGCGTTTTTCGCCTGGATATCGGTAAAACCTTCATGATCACTTAATAAGACTTTGACCAATGGTTCTGTGACAGCGGTCGTTTTGGCGTGAAAGAGAATGATTCGCTCATTCTCCAGAATAACTGATCCCATGGACTCTCTGCGGATCAGGTCTGTGTGTACTTGTTTGACTACTTGATCATCCGCAGATGAGTTGCGGGCGCAACTTTCAATCAACTGATCGAAAGTACTTTTTGCGGGAACATCAATGACTTCTAGTTGTCCGATGAGTTTTTTGATCATGTCATTGATTTGTCCGATTTCATCAATTTTATCTGTGAGTGACTCATCCTTCTTAAACAAGTCATTTTTAATTGTTTTTGATTGGGCGATGGCTATTCGGATCTTCTCAATATCATCCTTCGCTAATAGCGGGTGCACATAAACACTGGGTAAAAGTTGTTGTTTAAGCACCAACGTAGTCACTAGCAGATCGACATCATTTTCAATGCCTGCCTTGACATCTTCCATAGCCAATGGTTTTACTTCAAAAATCTCCGGAAATAAAGAACGGATGCGGGATGAAAGCAGACTAGATATACCAATGCCCGAGGCACATACGACTCCGATACGTATCGTTCGGTTCACCTGCATTCGTTGATTCAAGCGTTCCATTGCAGCTCCAAAGTGCATGGCGATATAGCCGATTTCATCGTCTGGAACCTTTTGTTTCAGTTCGGTTTCAATGACATCACAGGCTATTTTAGAATTCTCATAAATTGATGCATACTGTTCTTTGATTTGTTCAAGAAGCGGATTGCGGATTTCCAGCTTATAATGCATCCGAGTCAATGCCGGTCGCAGATGTGTGATCATACCTGTTTCCAACACTTCATCATCGATCAGCGAAACTCCGGTGATTTGTTCATATCGGCGGATGACCATTTCGACCATACGCTTGATGTCGTAATCTTTGACCAGCACCTGCAAATCGTCATCCAGTGATGAATCCATATATCGCAGTTTTGCTCCTTTTAGATGCATCAGGATATAAGCGATTTCAGCATCGGGGAAACTGATATCAAACTCATCTTCCATATATTCCGCCAAGACCTTGGCTTTGTCGTAATCTTCATCATTTTTTAATTCTTCAAAAAGGAATGAATCTATGTCAATGTTTTCATGGTTGATCATACGTTCGATGGCAATCGTCAGATGAATGACCAATCCGATGAATGAACTCTCTGCCATTTTTTGAAGATATCCTTCTTTGTTTTCCTTCAACACTTCGATGACTCGGATCAATATTTTGCGATTCAACAAACTCATGATACCGTTGGGTTCATTTGAAGAGAAGTAATCCTCAAAGTCAAATTTATCTCGGTGCATGTAAATAAGGTCCATTAACTTATTTTCTTCCAACTGCATGTGAACGAAATCGGTCATGGCTTTTCGGACATCATCCTCATTGCCTTCCAGATAGACTCCCAAACCCGGTCGACGCGTAAGTTTCAATCGGTAACGGTTGAACCATTCGTCCAATAAGTCCATGTCATTGGATATCGTAGCTTCCGAAACATCGAACAATTGTGCGAAGTTCAGCAGTTTGACAATACTTTTGTTTTTTAGCAGTTCTGCCGTCAACATCATACGGCGTTGTTCTTTATCATAAAATCCCAAGGTTGACTGATGGTCCATCAGTGTTTTTAGAAGACGGCTCTTATCCGATGGTTCGCCCAGTAAACGAATACCTACACCGGCTTTGGTTTCCAATTGCATGCCGAAAGGCTGCAACATCCGGTTGCATCCCTGAATTTCTCTAAATAATGTGCGCTTGCTTGTGCCGAGTTTTTCAGCCAAAGATGCGACTGGTACGTAATCAGCGTGTTCGACCAACAAGATCAAAAGCTTGATTAACCGGGGAGAAAATACATTCAGGTTTAGCGTCATGGTCTCACCTCATCTCTATTATAACAAGTGCTTTCGATAAATCACGTATTCGAACATGAATCTTGCCTGATAACTTGTTGCCAAAACTAAAAAAGAGAGGTTTCCCTCTCTTTCGACATTACTTAACTAGTTTTGCTACGATTTGATCGTATTCTGGAGCACCAACGAAATTGGTAATGGTAACTACTTCAGCTTGCGGAGCCGCAGCTTTTGCACGTCCAGCCAAGCTTTCGTGAGTAACAACGATTTGACAATCAGAAGGAATGTCTTCGATCGCCTTATGAACGACTTCGATATCCAAACCGGCAGCCTGAACTTTCTTGCGTAAGGTGGTTGCACCCATTGCGGAAGAACCCATACCAGCATCACATGCGAAGACGATTTTCTTAACAGCCACTTGCTTCAAATTACCTTTTAAGTCTTTTACTTGAGCTTTTGCGGCTTCAAGATCTGCTTCTTTATCTGTGAACTTCAAGATAACGGCAGCAACCAAGAACGATACTGCAGCAGCAACGGTGATACCAATCAAGACCGGAATCAAACCACCTCTTGGCGCCATAGCAGCCAATGCGAAGATAGAACCTGGAGACGGAGTAGCAACAAGGCCAGCGCCTAAAACGGAGAAAGTCAATACGCCAGCTGCGCCACCGGCGATAACAGCCAAGACTAACAACGGATTCATCAATACATATGGGAAATAGATTTCATGGATACCACCGAAGAAGTGGATAATCATGGAACCTGGAGCCGATTGTTTAGCCAAACCTTTACCGAATACAAAGTATGCGACCAAGATACCTAAGCCCGGACCCGGATTGGTTTCGATCAAGAAGAAGATCGATTTGCCGGCGGTGGCAACTTCATTTACGCCCAAAGGACCGAAGATACCGTGGTTAAGTGCATTATTTAAAAACAATACTTTTGCTGGTTCTACAAGGATGGAAACGAGTGGTAACAATCCGGCATTAACTACGGATTGAACGGCAGCGGATACACCATCGATTCCCACTTGAACGGTCGGACCGATAACGATGTAGGAGACTAGAGCAGCAGCCAAACCCAACAGACCGAGTGAGAAGTTGTTAACCAACATTTCGAAACCACCTGGGATTTTGCCTTCGATAGCCTGGTCGAATTTTTTCATCAGCCATGCGGAAGCAGGACCAACGATCATCGCACCGATAAACATCGGAACAGCTGAACCAACGATAACACCCATCGTAGCAACAGCACCGATGACGGCTCCACGGACACCATGGACCAAACGTCCACCGGTATAACCGATCAATACAGGCAATAAGTACACGATCATCGGACCGACGAGTGCGGACAGATTTTCATTCGGAGTCCATCCGGTAGGGATGAATAAAGCGGTGATGAAACCCCAAGCGATGAACGCACCGATGTTCGGCATGACCATACTGCTGAGGAAGCGGCCAAATACTTGAATTTTTTCTCTCATAAATACAACCCCTTTCAATTGTTTTAGAGATATTTCTCTACAATTTCAGTATAGTGGCAGCGTTTACAACATTCAATTTATAGAAATCTAAGGTTGTCAGTAGCCATTGTTGACATGATTAGGGAATGAAAAAAGGGGTACTCCCCTTTAGACTGCATTTCCATTGCGATTGCGAATGAAGACATGTTTGATATTGGTTTTACCGCTACGTCTTTCATCGATTTCAAATACTTTTAAATTTTTGACCAATGCGGTCAGCTTTTGAAAACCATAGTTCCGAGGGTCAAAGTCGGGTTGTTTCTTCATCAAAAACGTGCCTATTTCACCTAAAAACGCAAAACCGTTATCGTCTGCCAAATCATCGATCGCACTGGAAATCAAACGAATGACTTCACGACGTGATTTATCAGACATCGAAGTCTTCTCCGGACTTTCTTTCTTAGCGATTTCCTTGTCAATGATTTCAATATAAATAAACTTGTCACAAGCAACGATAAACGGGTTGGGCGTTTTCTTTTCGCCGATACCGATCACACGTTTACCTGCTTCGCGCAGGCGGATAGCCAAACGGGTAAAATCACTGTCCGAAGATACGATGCAGAACCCCTCAATATTTTGTGAGTACAGAATATCCATCGCATCGATGATCATTGCGCTATCGGTTGAATTTTTGCCCACTGTGTAACCATACTGTTGAATGGGTGTGATCGCATTTTCCAATAAAACCGGTTTCCAGCCACTTAAATTCGGTTTGGTCCAGTCTCCGTATATCCGCTTGATAAACGGCGTTCCATAACGCGCGATTTCTTCCATGATACCTTTGATATTCGCATAGGGGACATTGTCCGCATCTATCAATACCGCAAGCCTCAAATCTTCTCTTATTTCCATTTTTTTCACCAAAATCCTTATCTTTATTTTCGTTGATGGAATCGTTTGTGTCAATCGTTATTCAGAAAGTCCATGGCGCATTGCGTCAATCCCTTACCTAATACCGCAATATTCTTGTCATCCCACTGAAATTTGGGGTGGTGATGAGATATCGGTTCATTGATATTTTTAGCAATTCCCACATATACAAATGCTGATGGCACTCGTTGGGCAATGTAAGCAAAATCCTCGCCACCCATACTTGGAGCAGCAATTTCAGATACATTTTCCTCACCCAAGACTTTCACAAAAGCAACTTTCGCAATATCGACCGCCTTGTCAGAATTGACCAATACCGGATACTTCCGAATGACCTCAACCACAGCCTCGGCTCCATAAGCACTTGCTACACTTTTAGCAATTTCAGTTAACCGGCAGGCCACCATTTTTCGGTTTTCTTCAGATAATGTACGGATCGTTCCGGTCATGACTGCTTCATTGCTGATGATGTTAAATGCACTGCCACTGTGAAAGGTTGCGATTGTTACGACCGCGGAGTCAAGCGGATTGACATTGCGACTGACGATGGATTGAATGGCTGTGACGATTTGTGCCCCCGCAACGATTGGATCGATGGCGGAATGAGGATAAGCCCCATGCCCGCCTTTACCGATGACCGTGATTTTAAATTCATCCGGTGCAGCCATCATTGCGCCATATTTATATCCCGCAGTCCCTTCCAACGCACTTCCCCACAAATGACAGCCAAAGGCCATATCCACGCCTTCAAGAATGCCTTCTTCGATCATCGGTAATGCTCCACCCAGCGTTTCTTCGGCCGGCTGAAACATCAGTTTCACGGTTCCACATAATTCGGCCTTCATTTCATTTAAAAGTGCACCCGCAAGCAACAGTCCCGATGTATGTCCGTCATGTCCGCAGGCATGCATGCGCCCTGCGATTTTTGAAACGACGGGATTGCCGGGATCTTCATCCATGGCCAGAGCATCCATATCCGCGCGAAGCAAGACAGTCCTTCCGGGTTTATCTGAGGTGATTGTCGCTAGAACTCCGGTTTTCGCAATTCCTTGTACATAGGGTATTCCCAATTTATCCAGAAAATCCATCACCGTCTGGCTTGTCTGAATTTCTTCAAATCCGATTTCCGGATGTTGATGAATGTGATGACGTATCTGAATGATTTCAGATTCATACTTTGAAACGAGTTCGTTTAGTTTCATATTTTTCCTTTACTATACTAGATTATAGTCGGCCAAGTCATGTAGTAATAACTTAATGGTAAACCAATCAAAAATGTTATGCATGATGCAGTAAATGAAAATCAAGTCCTTTTTGTCAGCCCAATCAAAATTATAACCACCGACCCCCATAAGCAAACTGGCATCCAAGTAATCCAGTTTTAAAGCAACGATACATTTGAGCGCTGTTTTTCGACTGACTTGATGATCAGAATCTTGAAGGTTTGAATATACTTGAGCACTGATTTCAGCAGCATTGTAGAAATCAGGGGCGCGCTCAAATCCGGCGCGTTTTGTCATGATTTCAAGAATCTCAAAAAATCGATATGGTTTGGTAGCCCAATCAAGCGCTTGTTCCCGGCGGCGAGGGTTTTGGATGGTCGGATTTAGGATGAGTTGCATAGGGAGATGTTTATGCAAGTCTGTATTAGCGAGAAACTGAATTACTTTAACTTTCGTCTCATCACACGTCATATCGATTCCACTCTTTCTAAACAAATTATAACACATTCGACAACTTGTGAAATTTCAATTGGCAATTGAAGTTATTGTTTATCAGAAATCCTATAATTCGCATGTAAGGACAAAGGAGGTTCACTATGAACGAGAAAACCAAACAAAGCCAATGTGCACATGCACTGCTTGTGCTTGACTGTTCCGGATCAATGAACAGTCATCGCACACAAACCATCCAAAGCGTCAACTCTTTCTTGCAAGTTCAAAAACAGAGTGACGTTGAAACCAAGATTACGAATGTTTTCTTCAATGACACCGTAGATAAACACGAGTCAAAACGGGTGCAAAACATGCCGGAATTGTCACCAGACAATTATCGATGCCATGGATCAACCGCACTATTCGATGCGATCGGACAAACAATTAGCAGTCATCAACCTGAATCTGATGAGTTGACGATGGTTGTCATCATGACTGACGGCATGGAAAATGCGAGCAGAGAATACTCGCTGACCGTCGTTCGAGGTTTGATTGAAGAGAAAACCAAGCAAGGATGGCTGTTCACCTTTCTTGGCGCAGACTTAAGTAGCAGCCGGGATGCCGATGATCTCGGTATCAAAAAAGAAAATCAGAAGTTTTTTAAGAAGACCGATATGAAAAAAATCGTTGATGATGTCTCCCACAGTTTCAATACCAGCAAGCTGACTCCGCGTTTCCTTACCGCAGATGAGTTGTGCTTGTTGGATGAAAATAATCGAAAGATCATCGTTGACACCGGTTCGCCGATTTCGTTTTCGGATGTCAGTTCCATCCGCTTCCTCAACGATTGGTACAACCGATCCAACCATCCCTTGCTTGCCATGATTCAGAAGTATTTGTCAACTCAGATCAGCGGGCTGATCGGTATGGATATCTTAAGTCAATATGATTTGAGTTTCATTTATGATCGTGCGCTTGGTCGTTGGATCGTCAACCCTTGGCAAGCAAATTTGCTGGAAGGTGAGCCATTCAGCGTTGAGTATTACGGTGGCGTCCCGGTGGTAGAGGCATTGGTTGATGGTAAGCGAGGCAAGTTTTTCCTCGATACCGGCGCGACAATATCCTTTATTCGTAAAGGTTGGATCAATGATCAGCCCTACATTGGCGAAGCCGAGGATTTCTTCCCTACACTGGGAATATTCTCAACGGATTTGTATCGCTGTCAACTGAAGTTTGCCAATCGTGTATTCTCGGATTCGATGGGTGTGATGCCTGGCGGATTGGAAGTATTGATTCCGGATGGGATTGAAGGGATCATCGGACTGAATGTTCTAAAAGACACCAAGATCAACTTCGGATTTAAGTCAAACGTATTTAGTTTAAATTAAGAAAGAGAGGTAACCTATATGAAAGGTTCTATCGTCGGCGATGTCGTGGGCTCGATTTACGAGTTTCACAACAACAAGTCGACATCGTTTCCGTTATTTTCAAATCGCTGCCGTTACACGGATGACTCTGTCATGTCCATTGCCACGATGGATGCGCTGATCAACAGACTCAGTTTCGCAACGGCATACAAACGCTGGTTCAGTAAGTATCCCAAAGCTGGATACGGCCCAAGTTTCAGACGTTGGGCACAGTCCGGCAGCTATTCGCCCTACAACAGTTATGGCAATGGCTCGGCGATGCGCGTTGCCGCTGTGGCTTGGTGGGCGAAAAGCTTGGAAGAAGCGCTGAAGTTAGCCAAAGAGTCGGCTATGGCGACCCATAATCACCCCGAAGGGATCAAGGGTGCTCAAGCCACAGCAGCCGCTATTTACATGGCGAGAACCGGCTCAACCAAAGCGCAAATCAAGCAGTACATCGAGAAAAGCTTCGGCTATTTCCTCGATGAGACCGTCGATTCCATCCGGGTTTGGTATCGTTACGACGTTTCTTGTCAGGGCACTTGTCCTCATGCGATCCGATGTTTTCTGGAGTCCAATGACTTCGAACATGCGATTCGCCTGGCAGTGTCGATTGGCGGAGACACCGATACGATTGCTTGTATCACCGGATCGATCGCCGAGGCGATGTACAGCATCCCTGCCCCCATCGAACAACAGGCCATGCGCCGTTTACCCGCCGATTTAAAAGAAGTCGTGGATCAGTTTTATCAGCGCATCGGGAGGTAGTCATGGTAGAATCAGATGACTTATATGCCACCCGGTTTATACATTCAGTAATGTTGATCAAGGGACGTGAAGTTCTGCGGAAAGCTTTTTGTCAAAGAGATGAAGAAATGTTGTTTATTTACTCCACGATGATCAAGGAGTTTGAAAGCCGTCCTAAAGAAATCACAAAAGGTCTGGAAATTTATGAGAGTTTTATTTGCAAATTGGATTGGCACAAGGAAAACGGTGTTCCGCTGTACATTCAAATCGGCAGTGCCCGGCCAAAAGGATCCGGCGGGAAGATGTTGAATGCCCTTATATTTACAGATGGTCTGAGGATGGAGAATCAGGAAGTCATGATGCTATATCCTTCCATCGATGGTGTTGAACCAATCATTGAACGTGCCTTTATTTTACCGGCCAGTGATTGTGAGGTAGAAATTGATGAAAAGCGATTATTGACCAACCGGGAGTTCAAGGATATTGCGCTAGACTTCGCAAAGAAAGAGTTGCTATCGTCTGGATTCTTGATTGAACAAATCTATGATTCACTCGATGCCAATATCAATATTATCGCTTCTAAAGATGATCTAGCATGGGGAATTCGCGTCGAAGGAGCTTACTATCCGTATGTCGGAAACTGTCCGGAAGGTCTCAAACGATTTCTTGCGGATCATGTAACCGATGGTGTGATGTTTGGCTTATTTACAGTCGGACTTATCAATAATCAGGCAGGTGAGGAATTTTTTACCCACGACCCTGATCACTGTGCCGTTGAATATCATGGTTTGATACCTTTGGTCTTCGAGGAGTCAAAATATCCCAACGAAAGCAGCCTGTGGTTGAATTAACCCGGCTGTTTTTACGTTATAATTAAGGAAAATGGAGGGTTGGTTATGTGGGGAGCGATCATTGGTGATGTCGTTGGTTCGTTGTTTGAAAAATTTAATCATAAAGGCAAGGATTTTGAGTTATTCCATGCATTATCACATTATACCGATGATACGGTCATGACGATTGCGACGATGGATGCATTGCTTAGAGACATCCCTTTTGAAGTTGCTTATAAGGGGTGGTATCGAAAATATCCCAAAGCCGGATATGGTCAGCGATTTAGGGAGTGGGGTAAGGATAATTCGTATGAATTACTGAATAGTTATGGCAATGGTTCAGCGATGCGGGTATCACCCATTGCTTATTGGAAAGAAACATTAGATGAAGTACTGAATCTCGCAACGCAGTCAACCAATATTACGCACAATCACCCAGAAGGTATCAAAGGTGCCCAAGCCGTGGCTACCGCAATTTTTTTGGCAAGAACAAAGAAGAGCAAAGAACAAATCAAAAAGCAAATAGAAGATACATTCCATTATGATTTGAGTGAAACGACCGACAGTATTCGGAAATGGTATGAGTTTGATGTGACATGTCAAGGGTCGGTGCCTCAAGCGATTCGCTGTTTCTATGAAGCAACGGACTTTGAGGATGCGATCCGCTTGGCGATTTCGATTGGTGGGGATTCGGATACGATCGCTTGTATGACAGGGTCGATGGCGGAAGCATATTTTCCGATTGATAACAAAATCAAACAAGAAACACTCAATCGGTTACCTAGGGAATTTGTTGATGTATTCCAATCATTTCTACAAAAAACGGACAGATTGACCAATGATGAATTATCGTTATTTCATAACTATAAACCACCCAAATATAGAAACGTACAATAAAAATCAGCTCACGATCGAGCTGGTTTTTATAACAACCTATCCGTCAATTTTCCCTTCTTCAATCGGGTACATGACTCTGGCATGATTTTCTTTTATTAGTTCTTTACTTATCACTATCCCTGTTGTTTTATCAATACATTCACGAAATATTTTTCCAACGCGAAAAACATCCTTGTTAACCCGGATAAATCGCTGATCCTCTGATTTAATGTGATATTTAAAGTTCAGTGGTACCATCGATCGGATTTCTCCACACAAGTTTTCATCCGTTGTGTAAAAAATCAATTGATACGTTTGATCCGAGTTGTTTTTGAAACGATAGTCCACATGATTGTACATGATTGATGTCCCGGTTCCAAACGGGATTTGCCTGCCATAATCTGGGAATAAGTCCACTCCGTCATGATGGTGATGCTCCACGATTTCAAGAGGTGTGTGCAATATCAGCCAATGGATCAGGTTGGTAAACTGGCATAACCCTCCCCCGATCCCACAACTCGGTGAACCATTCGCAATCGTCAACCCCATCAGATATCCCTTTTTTTGTGCGCATTTTCCAACCAAGTGCCAAAACGAAAACGTTTCTTTAGGCTTGATCAAAATGCCCGTCACCTTTGGGATGGATAAATTCAGGTTTACGACTTTATTTTCTTGCAACTGTAAATCAACATCACCGAGTCTACGGCGCATTAGCGAATTTTGTTTGTAAATCAGTACCGGAAGAGGCTTTTTGGATATCTCGTTTGCAAATCGGGTAAGTGAAAAAGCATTTTGCATATGTCGAACGAACCGACATTTATATAATGATATTTGATAGGTCAACGGTGAAATTTCGCAAAATAATTTTCTCGATCTCATATCTTTGCCCTCAACGTCAACCGGACGATTGAATTTATTCTATCATGGGATATTTGAAAAGTCATTGAAAATATGGACGTTTATCTCAGTAAAAAAACAGCCTGATTGAGCTGTTTCTGTTTGTGACTGGTGCACCAGGTGGGACTCGAACCCACACGGTCGCCCATACGCGCCTGAAGCGTACGCGTCTGCCAATTCCGCCACTGGTGCAATTTCTTGAGTCCTTTTATATTATATGCAAATGCGGACTCAAGAGCAATAAAAATTTATGAAACGATCAGTCCAATAAATGGAAAAGCATGGCTTTATGCAGCTTTGGTGCATCACCACCCAAAAGGTTGACTAAAGTTAACGCAAATTCCGGTACCGTCGCAACTCCCCGGCTCGTTATCAGGTTGCCATCAATAACCACCAAGTCTTCAAGATACTCGGCTTCATCATATGTACGATCCGTAGCAGTTATCGGATAGGAAGTCAGTTTACGATGCTTGATTATACCGGCAGCCGCTAATACAGACGGTGCTGCGCATATTGCGGCGATCCACTTCCCTTTTTCATCGAACTTGCGAAGCAAATCAAGCACACGGTCATCCGCTTTCAGATTCGTCGCTCCGGGCAATCCGCCGGGCAAGAAAATCAAATCATAATCGATTAAATCATCGTTGATCAAACGATCGGACACCACCTTGATATCATGCGATCCCCGAACGATTTCTTTTTCGATGGAAACCAAATCGACATGAAATCCGGCTCTTCTTAGTATATCGACCGTTTCCAACGCTTCCGTTTCCTCAAATCCATCCGCAAGCATGCAGGCAATTTTCTTCATATCATCAACTCCTTTATTCAATTCTACCACTTTTCAACTACTTTTTGTAAACCTCGCTCAAAATCGCTTTGGCTGTTTTATACAGATGATCCATGCCCATGTCCTTAACTCCCAGTCCTGTGTAGACTTCTCCGGTAAGTACCCCGTCTTTGTCTAGTGCCTCAAAATACTGATCGATCAGATGATCGCACAGTTCTTTTTCCTGCATCGGACCAAACGGATTGGCGAAGTACGTCGTACTTACACCGGATTCGTCCGTTGTTCCCAAGGCCATACGCTTACCCATGACAAAAGTCTCTTTCATGTCCAGTGCCCGATAAGCCAGATGTATACCCTCTTTCCTGTCATAATTATTGGCATACAAGAAATAATCGACCGAATGATTTTTGGTGATTTGAGCATAAGTACTTACCGGGATGATGACTCGGGCATTCGCAGTTTCGGGATTCATGAAAATGCTTCGCTCCATATTTTTATATGGGCTACCGGCATCCAAATCGTCCAAACGCACAAATGCACCGATTTCTGTTCCTTGAGCCACGACTTTACCATTTTCTAGATGAAGTGTACCCATGTCATCAAAAATGACATCGATTTTGGCGAGTTGCGGGTGTTTTAACATCTCGATGGCCTCAATCGTCTCACTCTTACCGGCACCGGAATCACCGATGAAAATCAGTCCCTTAACCGAACCATCTTTAAAATGCAAATTGACCATCGATCCATGCAAAGGTAACCAGCCTTTACGCATCATCGCAGCATTATGCAAGGTCAACACCATTTTCTTCATATATCCGAAATAATCGATTCGTGGTTGATAAGGTACAACTCCGGTATAGATGCGATTCGATTCATCATAAAAATACTCACACTCTGTTTCTCCGGTTTTAACACCGAAAAACAACACACAATCCGGTTTACGTTTCAGTACTTCCCGATTGTCCGCAAGTTCAAATAAGTTAGCCAAGGAGATGCCCGAGAAAGTAAAGTCCCGGTGAAAGTATATGAAGATAAGCAATTGACCGACTTTGGCCGGGTAACAGAAATACTCGTCTTTACTGATGGGCAGTTGAGCAACGCTGATGGGAGAAACCAACTTAAATGATCCCGAACGGGTCGTGCTTTTGGGATGTAACAATAACGGTGTTCTTAGTAAAATCGAATCAACAAACGGAACACCTTTTGACACTTCATATCCAGGAAAAATCGGCCACTTGATATCACGAACGACCATCGATGCGTTTGAACCGGCATTGAGTTGACGGTATACATGATTGCGGCTTCCTTGGATTTTCTCTTGTGCACTGCGATACACCGATAAGACCAATGCATTGAATTTTGTGTCCGCATCAATGAAATTGGTGATCAGATTACCTTGGGAAGAACTTTGCTTGATGATGGAACAACGTTGAAACGACCGCCAGTAATTATAGACATCCTCTACCACTTCCAACAGTTTTTCGGGTTCATTCAAATATGGAGAGTCGATTTCATCCAACTCTAGTACAAGTAATAATTTTAACAGATGAACCAGATCTGCGGCCGCATCCTCATTGCTTTTATTACCGGCAATAAAAGCATGTAAACCAGGATAATCCGTTTGGACTTTTTTGATGTAAGACAAGATAACTCCGATGAAACTATCCGAAGAAACTATCTCATTGGTCGTTGAGTAATAGCGTTGGGAAAAGTTGATCAATGCGGTATTTTTGTTAATATAAAAGGACTCTCTCATGGGTTACCCTCCAAATATCAACATTATATCAGAAATGCAAGAAAATGTATTTTTTTACATGTAAGAAATGAAAAAGAACTGTTTGACCAGTTCCCAATTAAAACCGAAAATCACATCGGGATACCTGCTATGTGCACTAATCCTAGCTTACCAACGATATTATGACTGTCACCCCAATCATCAATACATTGGTGAAACTATGCATAATCATGGGATATATGACACTTTTGGATTTCTCATAACAATCCCCATAGAAATACCCAAGGACGACCGCATAGATAACTTGAAATACCGAATAAGTCATTACAAAGGGATTAAAAGAGAAATTAATATGTGCAATCCCAAAGATTATTGATGCAAACAAAACTGCAACACTCAGATGCTTGTTTATACGTTTGTCGGTTATTAACCCTGCAAATGCACTGATTGCAAATGCCCTGAAAACCAACTCTTCGGACGGTCCGGAAAGTAATAACTGAAATCCCAAATAACCGGCGATGTTTCTTAAAGTTAACGGATAAGCAAATGGCTGAAGACCACCGCTGATATACGTTATTAAAAAGGCGATGATTGTATATACTGAGAAAACTATAACGAATCTCTTCAAGTACTTTATTCCTATCGACCTGTCACCAAAACCTAAATTGAAGGTGATTTTGAATGTGCTTGATAAAATCAGCATAACAGGCACAATGACAAGTGCTTGCACGATGTGATGAACACTTATCCACAAAAACGCTCCATCGGGATCAATCGATGCGTAATTAAATAATCCTGCCACGATACTCCCGATCCTTGGTGCAATCAAAAGAACCAGCATCAATAATAACGCCATAAAAATCTTTGAGTAATACTTCATTTTCTTTTCTCCCCTTACTTTTACAAGTCTTTTTTTAAACATCCAGATGCAAGAATTATAGCATGCTAATAAAATCAATTTATGTCAAAGTTTTCAATGAAACGTAATCCTTCCTGCGTAAAAAGATAGTGTTTATCGCACACATGAGTTAAAAAATGGCGGTCATGCGATACCGCAAGGATGGCTCCATGAAACTGTTTGAACATCGACTCGACAACCGGCATTGTCAGTGGGCTCAAGTTGCGTGTTGGCTCATCTAAAATCAGACAATCCACCTTACTTCGAACCATATCAACAAGAATGACTTTCGCTCTTTGCCCCAAAGATAAGGATTCAATGGGTGAAATCATCTCTTGCTCGGTAAACTTCAGACTTCCCAAATACGTCATGATTTCTGACTTTTCTTCCTTCGTTTTATCTTTTGTCAAAAAATCCACGGCACTTTTTGTTACATCCAGTTTTTCGCTGTAGTCCTGAACCATCATGTAATGAGATACATTGAGCTCACTCATTTTCTGATCAATGTACCTAAGATATGTACTCTTTCCGCATCCGTTTGATCCAAAGATACCAATTCGGGCAGGTCCGACAATTTGAAGATGAAGATTGGATGAAAGCAAACGCTTACCGATATAAAGTGATTCTAATTGATCGCTGAAAATCACTTTGCTGGAAGGCATCGATTCCACTTGGTCGAAAAATATCTCTACTGCTTCTTCCGGATCGGGGTTTTTGATCTTCTCAACTTTATCTATCCTTCTTTTAACAGCTTTGACATTCTTCATTTTCTTCTTCAACAATTGACCGCCATGCGGATCTTGTCTAGATATCGTGTTTTGACGATGCTCCACTTTTTGATATATTTGACGCCATTTCTCCATCTGAGCATCCATTTCACTTTTCTGCTTTTTCGCCAGACTTTCCTGGCGTTGGATCCGATGGGTTCTTTTTGCCAAATACTCCTCAAAACCTATGGATTCCAATGTCCATAGCGGTACCTGTTTGCGCTGTGTTTGTTCCAAATGCAGGATGCGATTGGCCGTTTTTGCTAACAAGACACTGTCATGAGAAACATAAATCAATGGGATCGATGACTTCAAAATGAAATCCTCCAACCATCGTAATGCATCCAAATCCAAATCGTTGGTCGGTTCATCCAAAACCAAGACCAACGGATCTTCTGTTAAAAGTTTTGCCATTTGTATTTTGATTTTCTCACCGCCGCTAAACGAAGACAAAGAACGATTATAATCTTCAGGTTGAAAACTCATATCGAATTTGCTCATTTGCTTTTCAAACTGGGGCAAAATATCATAGTCAGCATCCGTCGGATCTTGGATTAAAAAACTGAAAACATCTTGTTGATATTGTTTGTCACTCAGATGCTGAGGCAGATAGCCGATCCGAGCATGATCACAAATTACATCTCCGGAAACGATGAAATCTTTATGTATATCATCAACTCCGGCAATTAACTTGCACAATGTGCTTTTGCCATTGCCCTCCTCGCCTATGATGGCAAGTCGGTCATTTTTGTTTAAACTGAAAGAACAGTCGTTTAGTAGTGTACGACCTTTTAGAGTTTTTATAGTTATGTTTTTTAGTACGAGCATAAATTTCCCTCACGAAAAAAGACCTTTTCGGTCCCAAAAAAGAAACGGGAAAACCGGAAGTTACTGCATACGGCTTTCGTTATTTATGTTTGTACATCTTCTCACCCATATTTATTTTATCATATCGTCTTATAAGTTTATCACAAATGTTCACGAATTTTTTTAATTTCAAACCAAACATTATCACCAAAGTTACTTACAAGGGTGATCTGAAATTTGTTTTTCGGATCAAATTCAGATATGAAACTGACTCCGGGATCAAATCCTTGAAAAAAATAAATATGAGCGTTTTCCTTACTTTTTTGGATCCAAATCCCATATCCATAATAAGATCCGTCTTGATCTTGACTATGTATCTGTAGCATTTGTTCTGTCATTTTTTCTGATAACAAACGATGACTGACCAAAGCATCCCAAAACCTAGAAATATCTTTGGTTGTTATATAGGCACCACCCGCTCCGCTACCTTTGGCATCGACACTGTAAATATTGGTACGGTAAGATGTTGTTGATTCAGAGTAAATATAATTGGTCGCGCATCGAGATGGTAAACGGTCAAGTTCAAAATATCCGGTTGAGTCCATACGGCAAGGTTTAAAAATAACGTCATCCAAATATTCGTCAAATGGCTTTTGTGTAAGTTGTTCTATGACTAAAGCCAACAAGACAAATCCGGAATTGTTATAGCTAAACTTGGTTCCTCTGGGGTATTGCATCGGTTTGTCGATAAACAACGGAAGCAGGTCTGAGTTCTTTCGAATCTTGTAGTTCGGGAAATCTTGCCAAAGTTGTTCATACTCATCCATGACTTGCTCATCAAAATAATCAGGAACTCCGGAGGTGTGTGTCAACAATTGTTCGATTGTTACCTGAGGATCGATTTGATGTAAGTCAATCGGAAGCAATTGTCCCAACGTATCATGTAAGCTTAATGAGCCTTTTTCGACCAACATCAAAATGCCCACTGCCACAAACACTTTCCCGGCAGACGCACTGGCAAAACGGGTATCTTTTCGATTCAATCGTTTGTTAGGCAAATCCGCATACCCCTGTTGGTACTCAGCGATTATTTTCCCATCTTGAGTGATCATCAGGTTTCCACGAAAACCTTCAGATAATATGATTTTGCTCATGGTTGACCTCACTTATATCATGACTTTGAATGGCTGCATGTTTCTTATGAATTTTGCATTAAGAACTGCTCGAGAATCGTCAGTACTCCTTGATCTTCATTGGAGGGAGCGATAAACTTTGCACTGTCTTTTACATTTCTCGGTGCGTTTTCCATGGCATAGGAATACTTCGCCAGTTTTAACATTTCGATATCGTTTCCCCCATCGCCAAACACGATCATTTCATCAGGCAAGATTCCATGTCTGTCTGCCAAAAGCTTCAGACCAAAGGCTTTATGGCATCCTTTGACGATCAGATCGATGCTGCCATGACCGCTGGAAACCGAACTAATTTCATCGGATAAAGTCTTTTCAATAAGGTCAAGATAATATGCTGTATCTTCATCCTTACAATTAATATTGAACTTGATCATAGGATCAGAAACAGTGTCAAATGAATGTACTTCTTCAAGCCGATGATACCATTGAGCGACAAAAGCCCTTCTTTGCGGATTGGTAAGCATGTAAGCTTTTTGTTCTGCACAAAAAACATTGATCAACTCATCTCGATTTCGGACAAAATCGAGAATACTCTGCTTAGCCTTTTCGTTGAACTCTGTCACTTTGACAGCTTGTCCATATTCACTGACATATGATCCGTTTTCAGCCACAAACATCATTTCGTCGTCCCGATTCTCAAAAAAACTGATCAACTGATAATATTGATTACCGGATGCAACGACAAATTTGATATCTCTTTTTTTCATGATTTCAAATAACTTCCAGAATCTAAGTCTGTCATACTCCATCTTCTTATTCAAAAAAGTTCCGTCCATATCGACGACAATCATTTTGATTTTACTCATCGTTATCTCCATCAAGTGTTTACTTTATAAGTATACATGATAAAGTAGTTATAGACAAAAGGAGAATCGAATGAAAAAACTTGGTGCCATCACTTTGATTGCACTTTTGACATTAACGACGTTGGGATGTTCGAAACCAGAACCAAAGCCATCAGAAACAGTATCCAAAGTACTGGATTTGATGAAGTCGGATATCCGTGCTGATTTCTCGCCTTATTTCGATGGAGATGTCAATAATTCCGACTTCCTGCCTGAAAATGAGATTGAGGAAAATGAATTTACCAAGCGGCTGGAAGCACGGCTCATAGAACTTTATACGGATTTTGATTATGTCGTCGTTAGTGAAACCGTTTCTGAAGACAGAAAAACCGCAGTGGTCGAAGTTGAATTCACTACCCGTGACTTAGGATCGTTTTTCGTCAGATTCTTAACTCAGTATATTTCAAAGGCATTTGAACTGGCATTCTCAGGAAAAGATGAAGATGAAATCAATGAGGTTGGTGCAGAATTATTTGAAACCTTGTCTGCAGACTTGAAGAAGGATAAGATTTCTCGAGTACAAGCCACATTGAGCAATGTTGATGGACAATGGTTGATTGATGGCACAGAGAACGCGAATTCACCGTTTTTTAACGGTTTGACCGGTGGATTAATTGAATCCATCAAAGAATTTTCGGAATCTTTCGAAGAAACTGAATAACTTTATAACAAAAGAGCATCTTGTGATTGTAATCATGAGATGTTTTTTCTATGATTGTATTAACATAAGGAGAAAGATATTATGGACTCAATCATTTTGTACGTCATTGGTGTTATTATGATTTGTTTTGTTCTATTTCAATCGTTATACTTTCTCAAAAAAGCTTATGATCGTGGCCTTGAAATCGGGTTGAGCGAACATCAGCTTAAAGAAATCATCCGGTCTAGCGCTTTCTTTTCCGTCGTACCGTCAATCCCTATTCTTATCGGATTGATCACACTGATCCCGATTTTTGGAAGTGTCGTCATACCTTGGATCCGGCTGAGTGTATTAGGTTCGGTTAGCTATGAAAGCTATGCGGCCAATGCGATTCGAAATGCAGCCGGAGTCGATTCATTGTTTGGTGATCCTATCGCGTTCTCAACCGCCGTGTGGACCATGACGATATCCATTATGGCCGGATTGGTTACCTTGATCCTGTTTTATCGGAAATACGAAAAGAAGCTTACTGAGGTCAGAAAGAAGGACAGCCGTTGGGGCGAATTGTTGATTGCCGCTTTGTTTATGGGTTTGGTCGGGACCATCGGAGCCCAACAAATCGCTATTGGCGGATATAATACGCTAGCCCTGTTTATCAGTATGGCCATCATGCTTGCCATCGGATTGGCATCGAAAAAGTGGAAATGGTTGGAAGAGTTTGCTTTACCTGTATCCATTTTATCTACACTGGGCATCATGTATGTCCTGATCATGTGAGGAGGCAAAGATGAGCGAACAAGAAAAATATATTGAGCGGCTTCATAAAGCCGGAATGCGTTTTGTAATTGTTGGAGCGTTGCTTATGCTATCCGTCCCTTTGGTTATCAGTCTGATTACCGGCGCATGGCCGACAGGTGAACTGATGTTCAAAGGTTTTATGTCCGTAGGTGTTATTTATATCCCTATCGGAATCATCGAGTTTTTCAACTACGCTCCAATGCTTGGAGTCGGTGGGACTTATGTTGCTGAAGTTACCGGCAACATTTCAAATATGAAACTTCCGGCAGCGTTAAATGCCATGAAACAAGCCAATGTCGAACCTGGAAGTGATGAAGCTGAGATCATCTCTTCGATGGCTATCGCGACATCATCCATCGTTACGACCGTCATCATATTGCTTGGAGTTTTGATTTTGGTTCCATTTCAAGGATTCTTTATCGAACAACTCCTTCCGGTCTCCATCTATATGATCCCGGCGATTTTCGGGGCGTTGGGAGTCGTTTTTATCGCACGTCATTGGCGCTTGACGATCGTACCAAGCATTGTGATGCTGGCCTTGTTTATGTTTGTCGTAAAAGATGATTCCATTCGTCCGGCATTGGTACCGATTGCCAGCTTAATTTCGATCGGTTCGGCACGATACTTCTTTAAGAAAGGATGGATCAAATAATGTCCGAATCTGCCATCCTGCATTTACAGCGGGCCATTCAATGTAAAACCATTTCATACAAAGATCGTTCATTGATGGATTTTTCGGAGTTTGAAAAATTTATCGAGAATATTCGAACGGATTTTCCCACAATTTTTGCAGCCGGACAGATTGAACGATTTGTAGGTTATTCCTTACTGATAAAATTACCCGGAAAATCAGATCTTCCCCCGATCGGATTGATGGGACATTTCGATGTCGTTCCGGTTCGAGAAGAAAACTGGATTGAACCCCCTTTCTCAGGGGTCGTTGTCGATGGATATGTTTATGGTCGCGGAACTCTGGACATGAAAGGTCATGTAATATCTATGTTGGAAGCAGTGGAGTCACTATTGACCGAAGGCTTTGAATTTGAGCGTGATGTTTATATTATGTTGGGTCACAATGAGGAGACCGGATCCATTTTACCGGACTCCGGTGCAACCGCGATCCGTGATCATCTGAAGCAACTAGGAGTTCTCTTTTCGATGGTCGTCGATGAAGGCGGAGCATTGATTGATGGGAAATCATTGGGGATCGATGGGACAGTAGCCTTGATCGGAGTGGGTGAGAAGGGATATCTGGATATCGAACTCACCGCAACCCAATCCGGCGGTCATGCCTCGATGCCTCCAAAGAAAAGTGCGATGGCACAAATATTTGAAGCTGCCGTCAGTCTTGAGAAGAATAAATTCCCCGCAGATTTCAATGACGCGACCAATGCGATGTTTGATTCTCTGATTCCCCATATGAAACAACCGTTGAAATTCTTGTTTTCACACCGACAACTGTTTAAGCCTCTGTTGCTCAAAGTCATGACGGACAAACCGGATACTGCTGCTGTATTACGGACAACATGTGTGGCAACGATGGCTTCCGGCAGCTTTGCTCCGAATGTATTGGCTCAAAAGGCTACCGTTGTATGCAATGTCCGTATAATTCCGGGCGAGTCGATCGAAAGTGTAAGAGATCGTGTTCAAACCATGGTTGGCAGTGAGATCGAAGTCAAGCTTCATAACGGGACCGAGCCGACGGATATCAGTCCTAGCAATATTCGAGAATTTGAAATTATTCAAGAAACGACCCGCGAGCACTACCCGCACTTTAAAGCCATCGCTCCTTATCTGATGGTCGCGGCAACTGACAGCCGGGTGTATCACGGGATGGCGAAAGGCGTTTATCGCATTGCTCCCTTTGAGATTTCCAAAGAAGACATGAAAACCGTGCATGCGGATAATGAACGTGTGCTGATTGAGAATTATCTCAGAGGCATCGGATTCTTCAAATCACTCATAAGAAAAGCTTCACAGTCGTGAAGCTTTTTACTGATGAACACACCAGACATATTCGTAGGGACTTAGTTCGAAGGATTTTTCAAGCAGATCGAACTCCCTGCCTTGAATCAAATCTTTGTATTTGTTGCCAACAAGCACTTGCCGCAAGTGATACGTCGTCACAAACTGCGTGTGTTCACTAAAATTGAATAAAGCGAAGAACGTCTTTTCTTTTACTTGTCGAATCAGACAGAAAACATGTGCATTATTAAGATCGAGCGCATATTGTGATGCCTGACCATGAAGATATGGCAGATTTTTTCTTAACTCAATCAACTTCTTCAGATTTTGATAAACATCGTGTTCAAATGTTCCACATACATCTTTTTTCAATGATCGTTTCCAATCAAAGATCGGACGATGAACCCAACGACCTTCCGCGGATTTTGCAGGGTCTTTTTTATAACTTTGATCATTAATTGTTGCGATTTCATCACCGGAGTAAATAAGCGGAAATCCACGATAGGTCATGATTACCGCATGTGCTAGGTTGATCCGATCGATCGCTTCTCTTTGACGGAAGCGTTCGTTTCGTTCGATAGCCCTTTGCAATCCCAAAAGACTGGCAAGAGTTCCGTTGGTTCTGGCATCCTGATTGATCGGGTTGTATTGATAGTGTTCACCTTTGGAGAATGAACCTTCAAATTCTCCGCCATAAAATCTGATTAAAAACTGTTTGTGTTGAAATGGGTCAAATCCGAACTGACGGATTGCATCTTCATTGAATCCCCAACCGATATCATCGTGACAACGTACATAGTTCATCCAGGTTCCTTTACGAGGAATCATGAAACGGTTGGTATCTATGGTAAGCAAACGGACATCACGGCTGGCAAATGAGTGATAAATATCGACCATTAAGTTCGCATTGTACATGATTTCGCATTCTGGTTGATGGTCACTTCCAAAATACTTGACGATTTCATCCGGCTCGACAATTGCCTCCCCCAAAAGAGCCAAGGACGGACACACATCTTCTTTGATCAAATAATACATGCGCATTAAGTCATGGATTGGATCAAGATTGCGACAAGTCGTATCCACTTGTTTCCACATAAACGGGATAGCGTCCAAGCGGATCATGTTGACACCAAGATTAGCTAAATACAGCATGTTGTCAATCATTCCGTTAAACACTTGCGGATTAGCGAAATTCAAGTCCCATTGAAAATCGCTAAAGGATGTAAACACATATTTCCTCATTTCTGGATAATATGTAAAATTCCCGGGACATTTATCCGGCAACACTTCCGGTACCGTTTTGTTATAGCGATTGGGCATTTCATCGGTATCAAACATGATAAACATTTCTTGCATTTGCACATCGCCTTCAAGTGCAGCTTTCGCCCATTGATGTTCCTTGGCAACATGATTGACCACATAATCGATACAGACGAAAATCTCATTTTTTCTGAAAGTGTCCAGCAGTTTGATAAAGTCAGACATATCGCCTAATCGTTGATCGATTTGCCGATAATCCTCAACCGCATATCCACCATCATTCTCTCCGTCTCGCGGTTTTAGCAGAGGCATCAAATGTAAATAAGTAATACCTAAATCCTTGAAATAATCGACCTTTTTTGCCAGTTTTTTCAAATTACCGGCAAACAGATCAACATATAACGTCATCCCAACCATTTTCTGACTGAAGTACCAGTCCGTATTCGATTGGTCTATTCCCTTCAAATCGGCTTTCCGCATAACAAAAGCATGGTCCATCTTCTCAAACAGTTGGGCCAAAGCCAATTCTGCTTGCGGATTAACACCATAGATTTTATGGTAGAGCAATGCAATTTGTTTGCGGTTTTTCATTAAATATCACCAAACATTTCCCGAATTTTGCTATAGGTAGCTAAGGAGCCGATTGCACCGCGCATCGTCGTTGCATGAGCCCCGCAAGCATTGGCAAAGCGGCAGTACTGCATCAAATCAGTATCGCAAAGTTCGTCCAGGTTCTTGCCAGATTCCATCAATTTCGCCAAAAAACCACCCAAGAAGCCGTCACCAGCTCCGGTAGCATCGATGGCTTTTACGACAAAAGGCAATACTTTCGCATATTTGTTTTGATGATAATACGCACATCCCTGTGCCCCAAAAGTTACCAATATTAATTTTGTTCCATATTCATTCACCAAAATCTCACAGGCTTTTTCGACATCATGTTCATCGGTGATGAAGTATAATTCTTCCTCGCTGACCTTAACAATATCCGCAAAATATAGTCCCTTGATGATTTGCATCTTTGCATCCATCAAATCTTTCCATAACAATTCGCGAAGGTTTGGATCAAAAGAAATGATTTTTCCCTGAGTTTTCGCGTAGTCCAATAAGTCAAAACTAGTACTGCGACTTGGCTCATCACTCATGCTTACACTGCCGATATGAAAAATGTCAGCTTCATCAATCTTTTCAAGAAACTTCGTACAGGTAGTGATCATGACATCTGCACCTTCTTTGCGATAGAAACTAAATGATCGTTCACCATCTTCTGTAAGACTGACGATGGCCAGAGTCGTCAGATATTCCTTACTAAAAAGCAATGCATCGGTGTCAACCAATTTTTCTTTGAGCACTTTTGCCAGAAAGTGACCAAAGTGATCATCTCCGACCTGACCGATAAAGCTGGCTTGCTGCCCAAGATTTTGTAAAGCTACGGCTACATTTGCAGGTGCACCTCCTGGATTGAACTCATAAACCGGAAATCCTTTATCAGAGATTCCGTTGGGAGTAACATCAATCAATAATTCCCCAAAAGCACAAACTTTCATATTATTTCACCGATCCTTCCACCATACCTTTGATGATATGTTTTTGGGCTGAGATAAAGAAGAATACGACCGGAACCAACGCCATCAAAATGGCGGTCATCAACAGATCATAAGAAGTAACGAAGGCTCCGGCAAAGTTGTTTACGGCCAGAGGAATCGTTTGAACCGGAGTGCCCTTACCTAACACCAGCATCGGAAGCAAGAAGTCATTCCAAATCCAGATGCCATTCAAAATGAGGATAGTTACATAAATTGGTTTAAGTATTGGAAGGACGATTAGGAAAAATGTCTTGAGTTTACTACAACCATCAATATACGCTGCTTCTTCAATGTCCAAAGGAATTGATTTCATAAATCCGTGAAACATGAAGATGGACAGCGAACTGCCAAAACCCATATAGGCGATGATGATCCCGAAATAGCTGCGCAACATCGGAATGCCGATCCAGTTTTGAACCATGCCAAACCACTTGACCATCGGAAACATGACTACTTGAAACGGTATGACCATTGCGGCTACAAACATCATGAAAATCGCTGTCGATACTTTCGTTTTGGTGCGAACCAGAACCCATGCAGCCATGGCGGAGGATATGGTAATACCAGCCAAGGAGAAGAAAGTAACGATAACCGAATTAAATAATGCCTGGCTGTATCGAATGTTGGGGTTATTCCAAATATTAGCAACATTATCGATCAAGTTCATCCAGTTCTGCGGAGCGCTCAGTGGAGAAGCGATGATTTCATTGTTCCCTTTTGCTGCATTAAATACTACCAAGACCAGAGGGACCATAAAGAAAGCGACTAACGTGATTGCAAAGATTTCCATTATGTTTCGCGTTATTTTGTTGTTCATTACAGTTCGACCTCCTTCTTCTTAGAAAAATATACTTGCAATAATGAGAATATGACCAACACCACGAAGAATACGATAGCCTTCGCTTGCGCCATAGCGGTATTTCTTAAAATAAGTGAAGTATTGGAAATGTTCATTGCCAATAGTTCCGTACCGTTGATCGCTCTTCCCATAAACATCGTCGAAGGACCGACGCCGGTCAAGGATGTATTGACATCAAACTGCTTAAAAGAGTTGACCAGAGTCAAAAACAAGGTAACAGTAAATGCCGGGCGAACCATCGGAATGGTGATCGCTTTGAATCGTTGCCACGGCGATGCACCATCCACTTGTGCAGCTTCAATTAAATCACGAGGAACGTTCTGCAATGCTGCAACATAAATCATCATGATATACCCGGCATATTGCCAGGTACTGACGATAACTAGAGCAAGCAATGCAGTCCGTGAGTTGGCAAGCATTAAGTTTTCTGTCAAATAGGTGATTCCCCATGCTCCCGCAACGAAAGGTACAAATCGATTGAAAATAAACTGCCAGATATATCCCAAAATGATTCCCCCGATAACATTGGGCAAAAAGAATCCAGCGCGATAAATGTTGCGGAATTTAATATTCGATGTAACAAGCATAGCCAGACCAAAGGCAACAAAATTCACCAATATGATATTTAGTAATGTATATATTGAGGTGATGATTGTTGAATATAGGAAAGTCGTATCCTTGAAAGCATCCGCATAGTTTTTCAAACCTACGAAACTAAGCGTTAATTGGGCAGTTGCAGACCAGTCTGTGAACGAGTAGTAAAAACCGATGACAAACGGAATGATCTGAACCATGAAGAACGAAATGAGTGCCGGTGCCAAAAACAGCCAGAAAACTATTTTTTGCATTCGTTTATCTTTATCCATTGTATACCCCCTTTTAAAGAAAAAGTCAGGGAGGGTTCGACCCCACCCTGACTTGCAGAAATTCAATTACTTAGCGTTATCCGCAAATGCTTGTTTCATCAATTCTTTGAATTGTTCTACAGTGATTGCGCTGCTGGCCAATTGGTTGTAAATCGGACCCAGTCTATTATCGCGGAATTCACCGGAGAAGTTGTATTGATTCCAAGAATAAATCTTGCCTGCTTTTGCCCAAGTCAGCACTGATTTCGACAGTTTACCGGTCGGCTCAATGGTGACGTTTTTAAATGCAGGGATCATACCGGCTTTGTTGACCATATAATCTTGACCGATTTGATTGTAGACCATAAATTCTAAGAAATCTTTGGCTGCTTCAGCATTTTTGGCATCTTTATTAACGATGTACCATGCCGGTGCACTGACAAAGATTCCATCAGTTGCAGTCTTGGATGATCCATGAGGAGCAAATGCCATATCGAAGGTTGCATCCTTCAAGTTACCGTCAACCCAGTTGCCTTGGTGTAAGAACACTGCTTTTTGATTC
>PGZW01000006.1 GCA_002841515.1 Firmicutes bacterium HGW-Firmicutes-19
GGGCTCTTTTTGGTAATAAAAAAACCAGCAGTGCTGGTTATCTTATACCAATGCGTTGATAGCTTTTGAAAAACGGGCTTTTTGACGGCTGGCGTAATTTTTGTGATAGATTCCGCTGGTGACCGCTTTGTCTAAGCGAGAGTTCAATAAATCATTCGCTTCAACAGCAGCAGTTTTATTTTGATCGGCAATCGCTTTTAACACATGCTTCATTTGTGTTTTCAGAGCAGATTTTTCCGAAGTGATCGCCGCAGACCGCTTTATGTTTGTTAATGAACGTTTCTTTTGACTTTTAATGTTTGGCATCCTTGCACCTCCTTGAAGTTTCGCTTTAAAATTATAGCAGAGCTACGATGAAATTGCAATAAAACAATCACAGCTCCAATATGCAAAAAATATCAGGCAAAAACAGATGTCTTTCAAGATTTTTTAAAAAAATGCTATAATAAGGCAGTGAGGTGGCGTATGAGTGCTAGAGTCATATTTATGGGAACGCCGGTGTTTGCAACGGCTGTTTTACAAACATTGATCGATGAAGGATATAATGTCGCAGCGGTTTTGACACAGCCGGACAAACCTGTCGGACGACTACAGAAAATGGTGCCAACACCCGTAAAAACGTTGGCCAACTCTTTTGGTATCAAGGTATTGCAACCGGTCAAAATCAAGGAAGCTGTGGATGAGATCCTTTCTTTTCAGCCCGATTTGATCGTCACCTGTGCTTATGGACAGATGCTGCCCAAACGTTTGTTGGATACACCGCCGTTGGGATGCATCAATGTCCATGCTTCCTTATTGCCGAAGTACCGCGGAGGAGCTCCGATTCATAAAGCAGTCATCGATGGTGAAACAAAAACGGGTATATCGATGATGAAAATGGCTGTCAAGATGGATGCTGGTCCGGTATTTGCACAACGTGAAGTACCTATCCTTCCGGATGATACCACTGAAATCATTCATGACCGTTTGATGGAATGTGCCATTTTGTGTATAAAACACGATTTAAGACAAGTCATTGAGAAGCGTGCGGTTTTCATCGAGCAGGATGAATCAAAAGTGAGCTTCGCTTATAACATAACTTCAGAAGATGAGAAAATCGATTTTGACAAATCCGGCCGGATGATTTACAATCAAATCCGCGGCCTGATCAGTTGGCCAACGAGTCACTTTGTGATTGACGGGAAAAAATGCAAAATTCATCAGGCACGGTTTGTCGAAGGGAATCATGATCACAAAAAACCGGTTTTTGTCGGATATGATCAGCAAGCCTTGGTTTTGGCTGTCAATGACGGTTGGATTTACATAAGAGAATTACAGCTGGAAGGAAAAAACAAAACTCGAGCAGCCGATTTTTACAACGGGATTGGTAAGAACTGGATTGGAAAGGAAGTCGATGTATGACATTAACGAAGAAAATAACGGTGACCGCACTTTTTACAGGAATGGTTGCTGCGCTGACGATTTTTGTGGCTGTGCCGATTTTTATCGGTTATTTAAATATCGGTGATGCTCTGATCATGTTATTGGCTACGGTACTGCCTGCGCCGATGATGTTTGTGATCGGCGGTGTGGGCAGCGGATTGGCTGATTTTGCTTTGGGCTATCCTCAATACATCATTTTCACCGTTTTGATCAAGGGAAGTGAAGGTATTCTGGTTTCCTATTTGTATAACGTGCTTGACGGTACGCTGAAGCGCTTTGTACCTTTTTTGGCAGGAGGCTTGTGGATTACCTTAGCTTATGGCCTGACCGATGTCTTTTTAACACAAAGCTGGGCATACTTCATTCCATCGGCGAGCTATAACATCATTCAGGGAATGGGCTGTGCCACCATTGCCATTGCACTGGCACCCGGTTTTTCAACACTGATGCGCAAGTTATTGAATAAATAGTGTAACTTACCTTTTTTTGCTTGTTTAGGCTAAAGGCTGGTTTAGAATATGGGTGTAAGCCCGGGGAGGATAAAAGGTGTTTAAGATCAAATTTGATCCCGCAGGGAAGGAAAAGATCAAACAAACCTTGAAAATCGAAGAATCGCCGGACTATAAGATTGTGCTGTGCCGAAACATCGAAGAAGGTGAAAACGGCAAGGTCAATCTGGTTTTTGATGTGACCCAACTGGATATCGTACATGAATGGTTGGAAAAATACAAAAAGACAACAGGCGGTGTTCTATCGGGAAAGACTTCCCGTGGGGAGGTCAAAGTCGGCTTTGATCAAGTGTTTACCATTGAATCTTATGGAAACGATGTGTTTGCTTATACGGATAAAGCAGAAATCAGTTTATCTGCCAAACTTTATCAGCTCGAGGAAGAACTTATTCAAGCCGGTTTCTTCCGTATCTCAAAGTCAGTCATTGTAAATGTTGCCCGTATCGAAGCAATTTCCTCCGGATTTAACGGAAAACTCACGCTGATGATGGACAATAAAAAGAAAATCGAAGTCAATCGCAGTTATACCAAAACTTTTAGAGAATATTTATCACGCAAGGAGGGTTAGCATGAAAGAACTATCTTGGCTGATTCTGGCAATAGGGGTCCTATGGATGATTGTTCAGATCATCCGCAGTTATGTATGGCAAAAACGTTTGAGTGGTAAAACAAATCGTAAGTATGATTTGTTTAAAACCCCGATGTTCTATTTTCAAGGAGCAGTCATTTCCGCTTTGGCTATTGCTCTTCTTTTGACTAATACCCCTCAGTTTGAAGATTTGGCAAAAAATGTTAATGAAGGTGCATTTACGGTACTACAGAATAATATCAGCAAATTTGCCGCCACAAACAAGGATAATGATAGTGAAACCGATGATGAAGGCAAGTATGATATGCGTGCTCATGCCGAAGTCAGCAATATGGTTCTGACGTTGTCAATCGACCAAATCATATATCTTGAAGCGGGCAGCGAAGCTTTTGTCAAAGATTTGATCAGTAAAACCCCGACACTCGTTGTCGAATATGCATTGCGTATCCGTTCGATTGCCGTGTTTGCGGCTGCCGATTCATCCAACAAGCCACATACCTTGCACTTGTTTGAAAGTAACGGGATTTATTATATGCAGGATGAAACTACAAATATTACTTACCGATTACTGGTAGAATAGTCGAAAATCAATCAAAAAGCGTTGCTTACATGCAACGTTTTTTTTAGATTTTTGCCTCATTTTGCCGAAGGTTTGACGTGGCGGGCAAAAGTTGTATGTAAGTCTTTTTTTATTGCTCTTGTTTTGTTATAATGTGTTATGCTTTTGAAAGGATTTTTATGAACCAAAAATATATTCGAAATTTCTCCATTATCGCTCATATCGATCACGGAAAGTCAACATTGGCTGACCGTATTTTAGAAATGACCAAAACGTTTGAAAATCGTGAGATGGTGGAGCAAATGCTTGACACCCTCGATTTAGAGCGTGAGCGGGGGATAACCATTAAACTGAATGCTGTGCAATTGAAATATACCGCCAAAGACGGAAATGAATATACTTTTCATTTGATTGATACCCCTGGACATGTGGATTTTACTTATGAAGTATCACGATCTCTGGCCGCTTGTGAAGGTGCAGTATTGGTCGTCGATGCCTCTCAGGGAATCGAAGCTCAAACCTTAGCCAACGTTTATCTGGCACTTGATAATAATCTGGAAATCATCCCGGTCATCAATAAAGTCGATTTACCGGCAGCCGATCCGATTCGGGTAATTGAAGAAATTGAAAACGTCATCGGACTGGAAGCCATCGATGCTCCGCAAATCAGCGCGAAAACCGGACTCAACGTCGATCAGGTGCTTGAAGCGATCGTTGCAAGAGTACCAGCTCCCAAAGGTGATCCGGATGCTCCGCTCAAAGCCTTGGTTTTTGATTCGATTTACGACTCTTACCGCGGTGTCATCGCTTATGTGCGAATCAAAGAAGGTTCCGTCAAGATTGGGGACAAGATCCGCTTTATGGCAACTAATGCTTTTTATGAAGTCATAGAATGCGGCATCCGTACACCCAAAGAAATCAAACGCAACTCCTTGAGCTGCGGAGAAGTCGGCTGGATTGCCGCTAGTATCAAATCAGTCAAAGATGTACACGTAGGAGATACGATCACCTTTGCGCAAAACGGAGCTATTGAGCCGTTGCCGGGCTACCGGACCTTAAACTCCATGGTATTTTGCGGGTTGTATCCGATCGAATCCAATCGTTACAATGATTTGCGCGATGCATTGGAGAAACTACAACTCAATGATGCCTCCCTGAAGTATGAAGCTGAAACCTCTCAGGCTTTGGGATTTGGTTTCCGCTGCGGCTTTTTGGGCCTGTTACACATGGATGTCGTTCAGGAGCGCTTAGAACGCGAATATAACCTTTCACTGATTGCGACAGCTCCATCGGTCGTTTATCATGCCTATATGACGGATGGTTCAATGATATCCGTAGATAATCCGTCATTGTTGCCGGATGTGCAGAAAATCCATCACATGGAAGAACCTTTCGTTCAGGCAACGATCATGGTCCCGAGTGAGTATGTCGGACCTGTCATGGAGCTTTGTCAGAAAAAGCGGGGAATATACAAAGAAATGGTCGCAGTCGATGCCGGACGCATGCATTTGCACTATTTGCTGCCTTTGGGAGAAATCGTTTACGACTTCTTTGACCGTTTAAAATCAGCGACCCGCGGATATGCTTCATACGATTATGAGTTGGACGGGTATTATGAATCAAAACTTGTCAAAATGGAGATATTACTTAATTCCGAAGTCGTGGATGCGTTATCGACCATCGTTCACCGTGATTTCGCTTATGCACGCGGCAAAGCCATCACTGAGAAAATGCGCAAACTGATTCCGCGGCAACAGTTTGAAATTCCGATTCAAGCTGCGATCAACAATAAAATCATCGCCCGATCGGATATCAAAGCCTTGCGTAAAAACGTTTTGGCGAAGTGCTACGGCGGGGATATCACCCGAAAGAAGAAACTGTTAGAAAAGCAAAAAGAAGGCAAGAAACGCATGAAACAAGTGGGAAATGTCGAAGTCCCGCAAGAAGCGTTTATGGCTGTTCTATCTATGGACGAAGAGTAGGCGGAGAAATCCGCCTTTTCTTACATTTTTATGAATATGTTTTCTTTTTATTCTCATGATTTACATACCCTCCCTTTATTGACAGCGCTTACATCGCTGAGTAAAGTAATAGATAGAGTGAACAAAATCAAAGGAGATTTGAATGAAAAACTATCCGGCAGAGCCATTTCGCATCAAAGTAGTCGAAATGATGAAGAGCATGAGCAAAGAAGAACGTCAGATGGCAATGGAGCAGGCAGGGTATAACACCTTTTTACTTAAAAGCGAAGATGTATATATCGATTTATTGACCGATTCCGGGACCACGGCAATGAGTGACCGTCAGTGGGCAGGAATGATGATCGGTGATGAAGCCTATGCGGGCAGCCGAAATTTTCTTCATTTGGATGAAACGGTCAAAGAGTATTACGGATTTAAGCATATGGTACCTACCCATCAGGGTCGCGGAGCTGAAAATCTTTTGTCCCGCTTAAAAATCAAAGCAGGGGATATCATTCCCGGAAACATGTATTTCACTACGACGCGCTATCATCAAGAAGCCAATGGCGGCATTTTTAAGGATGTCATCATCGATGAAGCCCATGATTCACAAGCCATTCATCCCTTTAAGGGCAATGTTGATCTAAATAAACTGCAGAAACTGATCGATGAATTCGGGGCAGAGCGCATTCCTTATGTTTGTCTGGCCGTGACCGTCAACCTTGCCGGCGGACAGCCGGTATCGATGCAAAATATCCGTGAAGTCAGTGAACTGTGCCATAAGCACGGAATCGATGTATTCTTTGATTCGACGCGCTGCGTCGAAAATGCGTACTTCATCAAAAAACGGGAAGAAGGGTACAAACATGTATCCATCAAAGATATCCTATTGGAAATGATGAGTTATGGCGATGGAGCAACGATGTCAGGCAAAAAGGACTGCATGGTCAATATCGGCGGATTTTTGGCGATGAACGATGATGAATTGTTTGCCAGAAGCAAAGAACTGGTCGTCGTATTTGAAGGGATGCCGTCCTATGGCGGTATGGCCGGTCGGGATATGGAAGCCATGGCCATCGGAATTAAAGAATCGGTGGATTATGCCTATATCTCGCATCGAGTTGAACAGGTGGCTTATCTGGGCGATCAGCTGATAGCTGCCGGAGTACCCGTCGTACAGCCCATTGGCGGACATGCGGTCTTCTTGGATGCCCGCAAGTTTTTATCCCATTTGACTCAGGATCAACTGCCCGCTCAGGCATTGGCTGCTCATTTATACATCGAGTCCGGTGTCAGAAGCATGGAACGCGGCATCGTTTCTGCCGGGCGCAACAAAGAGACCGGAGAACATCATCGCCCGAAACTGGAACTTGTCCGATTGACGATCCCGCGTCGTGTTTATACATATGCCCATATGGACCTGGTGGCAGATGCGGTCATCAATCTGTACAATAACCGTGAAAAAATCACCGGCTTGCAGTTTGTTTACGAACCGCCGATGCTGCGCTTCTTTAACGCCCGCTTCAAACCTCTGTAAGCAAAATCCCCGTTTGGGGATTTTTTTTGTTATAATGGCACTGGTGATAAAGATGGAAGATATAGCAAAAAAAATCGAACGGATGCGGACTTCATTTGGCTGGGACAAAAGCGATACGCCGTTGATTCTGGCGAAATCAGTGTTTGTGGAGGCTGGAGAACTGCTTGAAGCAGCATCAAAGAATCCACCCGTTCAACAGGAAATTTTGGATGAAGTAGCGGATGTGCTGATGTATGCGATTTCAATGTGCACCGATGCCGGAGTCGACTATCGAAAGGTTATCGAAGCAAAGATAGAGAAGGTCAATGTGAAGTATGGAGCAAAATAAGGCAAAGTCTTTGTACATTCATGTCCCTTTTTGTCAGCATATATGTGAATACTGCGATTTTGTGCGAGTCGGTTATCATTTGGACCTCTCAGATCGCTTTTTAGAGCGCTGTGAACAAGATTTGTCATATCACCAAGGCGAAACCTTTGAGACGATCTACATTGGCGGTGGGACTCCCAGTGCGCTTTCACTTGATCAGCTTAAAAGATTGTTGAACATACTGAAGCCTTTTATAGGTAATGAATGTGAGATGACCATGGAAGCCAATCCGGAAAATTTCGATGAAGAGAAAATAAAAGCCTGTGTCAGTTTCGGTGTCAACCGTATATCGCTGGGAGTTCAATCCGTTCAACCCAAGCTTTTGAATCTGATCGGCCGAAAACATACGATGACGGATGTCGAAAATGTCATACTGTTATTGAGGAAACATGGGATCGACAACATATCCACCGATGGCATGTATGGATTGCCCACGCAGACATTGAATGATTTTAAAGAAACGTTGACATGGATGATCAGTCAACAGTTGCCCCACCTCTCGCTTTATGCACTCACGATCGAACCAAACTCCGCGTTTGGACGTAAACATATAAAAAGCGTCGATAACACGTTGGAAGGTGAGTTTTACCAGTTGGCTTGTGACCTATTGCAGAAGGCCGGGTATCAGCACTATGAAATCAGTAATTTCTGTTTGCCTTCAAAAGAAAGTCGTCATAATCTGACTTATTGGCATTATGAAGATTTCGTTGCGATTGGTCCGGGAGCATCGGGAAAGGAAAATCATCGCCGTTACACCGTAACTAAAAACCTTCACCGTTACCTGAGTGAAGCAAACCCATTTGATGAGCAAATCATTTTGAGTAAAGAAGATGAAATGTTTGAATTTGTGATGATGGGATTGCGTTTACAGTCTGGCATCGAGCGCAAACGCTTTTTAAACCGTTTCGATGTCGATATTGAGACAGTATACGCAACAGCCATCGAAAAGAACATTAAAAAAGGGTGGCTGTATTTCAGCGACACCCACTGCAAAGCCAGTGAAGAAGGAAGACTTTTTCTACACGATGTTTTGATCGACTTTATGTAAGTCGAGCCAATATACGGACGTACGGTCGATTTTCTCTAAAACGACATACCCTGCTTTTTCATACATACCGTAAGTTCCCCTGTATTTTAGTGCAAAATCACCGTCAGAATCGATGGGTGCTGCCAGCATCCCGTCATATCCAAGCTGACGATAATGCTTGATGGCCGCATCAAGCAAAGCAGACGCAACTTTCATATTGCGATATTGCGGATCAATGACAAAACATATCGTCAAGGCCGTTTTTTTGTCTTTGATCAGCGTAGGAAGCAGACCTTTTAATCGTATAAATGACTGTGCGTCATTGGCATTGAGCCAGCCAATGCATCTTTGCTCATCATAGGCCAAAAAACCGTGCATTTCATGTTTTTCGATGGCATTGATGGCATCCGTTTTGTTTTGTGACGCAGACTGGTTTTTCCACTCATCAAAATTCTGAGCATTATGATAAAAGCGACAGTAACAGCCTGCCCAGTGTGGGGCATGACCGAAATCCAACCGCTCAAGATAATCAGTGAAATCTTGTGCAGTGCACTCCCAAAGGGACTTAATGGTCAGTTTCATATTTCTTGTACGCCTTGATCAGTGCCTGTGTGCCCAGCTGACCATATCCTTCATCAAGCAGCTGACGATAAAGAGCGAGCACCTGATGGACCACCGGAAGAGAGATATGGGCTTTACCAGCTTCTTCTTCAACCAATGTTAAGTCTTTGATAAAATGATGAATATAAAATCCCGGAGCATAATTGCCGGACAGAATTTTGGGACCGTTGTTACTGACCTGCCAAGAACCAGCGGCACCGCCGGATATCGCTTGTAATATAATTTCAGGGTCTACCCCGGCGTTTTGTGCATAATACATGCCTTCGCTGATGGCTGCGATATTGCCGGCAACGACGATCTGATTGGCCATCTTGCAATGTTGCCCAAAACCGGCTTTGCCAAGGTAGGTAACGCTTTTACCCATCAGCGCAAACAACTCACCGGCTTCATTAAAATCGCTTTGATCTCCGCCGACCATAATGGAAAGCGTCGCATTTTTTGCGCCGATGTCACCGCCGGATACCGGTGCATCCAATATCCTTAAGCCACTGGATTGAGCCAAAACGTAAAGTTTTTCGGCTAACGTCGGAGAAGAGGTCGTCATATCGATGCATAACGTTCCTTTTTTAGCGTTACTGAAAACACCGTCGGCCCCGGTATACACGGATTCGACATCCTTGGGATAACCGACCATCGAAATGACGACGTCCGCATCCTTCACTGCTTTTGCGATTGAATCGAAAACTTCAGCTCTCTCTTTCAGATTCTCTGCCTTTTCTATGCTTCGCGTATAAATACTGACCGGATAACCGGCATCGATCAGATGTGATACCATGGCATTACCCATGACACCCGTTCCGATCCAAGCTATTTTTTTCATATTGAGCACTCCTTTAGCAATATTATAGCATGTCATTTTCGTTACTTGCATCAATCGATGGAATATGTTAAAATACACATGCTTTATTTCTGGGTTTTGTGGATGCCTCGTCCCTATACTCGGATATGAAGGTCTAGAAAAAATGGAGGAAGCAAATGATTTCAAAAGAACAAAAGCAGGCGATCATTAAGGATTTCGCTCGCGCAGAAGGTGATACCGGTTCTGTTGAAGTTCAAGTAGCTGTATTGACGACGAAAATCAACGTCTTGACAGAGCACTTGAAAGTTCACAAGAAGGATTATCATTCCCTGCGCGGACTACTGAAAATGGTTGGCCAACGCCGCAGTTTCTTGACTTATCTTCGCAATAACGATGTCAATCGTTACCGTGAATTAGTCAGTCGCTTGAACTTAAGAAAGTAATTCGTAAGAAAGCCGGAAACGGCTTTTTTATTTGAATTCACCAGTGAACAGGTGTATACTAATGGTGTCAGACAGGAGGATTCGTTATGGCACAAATCCTAAAACCGGAATTAAAAGAAGCAATTATCCAATCAGCGAGAAATGAGTTTTATACCCACGGTTTTGAGGGGGCATCCATGCGCAATATCGCAAAAGCAGCCCATATGACCGTCGGCAATTTGTATCGCTATTTTGAAAATAAAGAGGATTTGGCGGATGCCTTATTATCTTCGACCATTGAAAAACTCGACAAAATCATTACCGGCGAAATCAATAATCTGCCGGTCAATATGATCGATGATCAAAGACGCAGCATTGAGTTTGATGCACGGATCCGTCGTCTGACGATGGGATTTGCTCACGTCTTTGAAACAGAGCGTAAGGAATTTATGACTTTGATCCGCCATCAACGCATGGCTGATCAAGTCGTGGTTTCGATAAAAAAAATGCTTACACTGATCATCGAGCGATGGTTTTCTCAGGTCGACTTGTTTGACAGACGTATCGATATGATCACTTCCATGCTTGCCAGTGCGATATTCTGCGGGCTGGTGCGGCTTTTCGAGGAATCACTGGAAAGCGGGCAGGAAGAAATCGAATGGATGATCATGACGTACTTAAATTTATTTACACTGATGATATCGGCGGGAGATTTGCATTATGAGAAAAAATAAGTGGAGAATCATTATCTTTGCCTTGTTGGTGACTACGGGAATCGTTACTGCGATTCTCTTTTCTACAAAGGAGAAACCACCGGTAATTGACGAAAAAGTTACACAGGTCAAAGTACTGAGGATTCGGGAGACTGTGAATGACGAATTCGTAAAATACATTGGTGTCATTCAACCGAAATCGATTCAGCAAGCTACATTTTCGACGATTGGCACGATTGAACGTGTGTACGTCACAGAAGGTCAAAATGTCAAAAAAGGGGACCTGCTTGCATCGATCGACTCTTCGCAGGCTCGAATCCAAGTACAAAATGCCCAAGAAAACCTGAAAGCTGCCGATTCACAACGCAGACAGGCTGCCGCCAACATGAAAGCGGAAGAGCAGGATTATCTTGACAAGAAAAAAACCGCCGATGAGGCACTCGAGGTATTAAGATTGGATTATCTGGATAAACAGGCAATTTCTGATCAGGCTTATCAGCAGTATCAAGATGATCTTGCTGAATTTGGGGAGGGCTCTGAGCAAGCCAATGCTTCATACATCAACTACACACAGAAAAATGCGTCTGCCATTGCCGCAAAAGCAGAGTACGATGCTTCAGTTGCCAATGGTGTGCCCGTGGAAGTCAATATAGCCAATTCACGTTATCAAGCAGCCAAAGCCAGTTATGATGCCGCCAACGCTCAATATACGATCGCACAAAACAATCTGACTTACGCCAATAATAACCTTCAATCCACTCGCCTGTATGCAAGCATGGACGGACTTGTAATCAAGGTCGTATCCAACAGCGGTGAACTTGCGACACCGCTAGCGCCGGTCGTCGTCGTGTCGTCCTATCAGATGTCCGCAGTCATCGGTATATCCCAGTCGATGATCAATACCATTAAAGTCAATCAAACCGCCGAAATCACGGTAAACCAAATCAGTTATTTCGGAAAAGTGTATGAAATCGCAAAAATACCGGATGCTACCAGCCGGACGTATCAGGCTTTTGTTTCCATTGATGACTACACACAGGTCAATATCGGAGAAACTGCCGGAGTATCCATTGATTTGGGTCAAAGAAGCGGAATTTGGCTGATGCTCAACACGATCTTAAACGACGGTGAAGATTATGTTTATATTGTCATTGATGATCGAATCGTCAAGCGTAAGGTCAATCTTTCGACCATCAATAACCAAATGGTTTTAACGACCGGTTTAAGTGCCGGAGATATGGTTGTGATTGAAGGAGGACGTCTGGTTCAACCCGGAGTCAAAGTCAAGATAGCCGAGGTAGTTGACAATGAGTAAACTGGTCAGACTGTTTATCCAAAAACGGCAAATCGTGCTTTTATCTTTGGTGTTTTTTGTTTTTTTCGGTATGTACAGTTATTATCTGATTCCAAAACAGGAAAATCCCAATACCAATTTACCGGCTGCGATGATTACGACCGTTTATCCGGGAGCAACATCTTCCGAAGTCGAAGAAATGGTCACGAAAAAAATCGAGGATAAACTGTCCCGTTTGGCCGGTATCGATGTACTTAATTCTTATTCCGTCAACAGTGCATCCGTGGTCGTCATCATGTTTAAAATCGATGTCGATCCGGAAGTGGCTATGGCACATGTACGGGAACTGATAGCCGATGTACAAAAACAGTTGCCTCCCCTAGCGATGGAAAGTGTCATCAAGACCGACCTTACGGAAGTGCCACAGTTTATCATTTCTTTATCGAATGATGAGTATGACATGGATGACTTGGTTTCCTATGCAAAAAATATTCAATCGGAAATCGAAGGTGTCAATGGCGTGACCCGGGTAGATATCGATGGCAATCTTGAGAAGCAGGTCGTCATCAATGTAAATATCGACGATCTTTACTTATACAAGGTATCCATGGAAACGATTGTGGGACTCTTACAGGCACAAAATCTGACGATCCCTTCAGGGTCCATCGATTATGATGATTTGAAAATCAATGTTCAAACCCCTGCAACTTTTGAAACACTTAAAGACATCGAGAATATCGTCATCAGCGGTTCGATGGAGCAAGTGGGTTTTGTCCGCTTAAAAGATGTCGCCACTGTCAGCATTGAAGCAAAAAATCAATATTACTATCAGCAAAATGGTCAAAATGCAGTTCTTTTGACCGGCTATTTTGAAAGTGAAACCAATGCGGTCATCATCGGCGCAAATGTCAGAAAAGTCATCGACCGGATGAAATCGCAGGTTCCCGAGGATATCGAATTTACGGAAGTGACCTATTCACCGGAGGATATTGATCGATCCATCAACTCCTTCATTTTCAATTTAATGGAAAGTGTCATATTGATCGTTATCATCGTAATGATCGGTGTTCATTTGCGCAATGCGTTGATCATGTCGATTATTTTGCCTATTTCAATTTTGGTTACATTTATGGTCATGTTTATGTTAAAAATCGAATTTCACTTCATATCCATTGCTGCTTTGATCATTTCACTGGGGATTCTGGTGGATAACGGCATCGTGATTTGTGAGGCGATTCAAAGTCGTCTGAATGCAGGTGAAGAAAAGCTTTCGGCCATAGAAAATGCGGTCAAGGAAACTTCACGACCGATATTCACATCGACATTGACCACCATCGTCACCTTCGGGATATTATTGTTTATACCCGGTGTCATCGGTAAAACCGTGGCAACGATTCCAATCGTCATCATATCGACACTGATCGCATCTTATTTCACGGCAATGCTCATATTGCCGGTGTTTGCTTATTTGTTTTTTAAGCCTGAAAGTCAAGAGCGAATCGAAAAGACTAACCGATCCTTGATTCGCCGCTTCTTTGACAAAATGCTTATCGCCGGACTGAGATATCCGAAATCGGCCATCACCATCGCATTTGCGACACTGATTGTTGCCGGATTGTTATTTTCTCAGCTGAACATGAGTTTCTTTCCGTACTCCGATAAACCGGTCATATACATCAATGTCGAAACAGAAACTGCTTCTCTGACGAAAACCGCCAGCGTTCATGATCAAATCTATCAGATCGTTACGCAGTTTGATGAAGTAAAGCGAGTGACATCCTCCATTGGTACCGGATTGCCTAAATTCTTTATCACGGTCGTCAACAGCAGTCCGGCATCCGATGTTGCTCAATTGCTGTTGACCATTGATTTAAAGGAAAGCAAGTATAAAAACAACGAAGAAATCGGATATGCCATCCAACAAAGACTGAATGATTCCATTATCGGAGCCAAAGCAGAAGTACGCTATCTTGAATATGCCATGCCGGTAGAGGCCAAGCTGGTATTTGCTTTAAAAGGCGATGACTTGGATGATTTGCTGGCGACATCGGCGAACATCCGTGAGTTATTGTCGACGATTGCGGGCACGACGACGATTCGCGATTCTTTCGTACCCAAAGAATATGAATATGTGGTTCGGATCGATGAAGATTACCTTGCGACCAGCGGAATTTTAAAGTATGACATCGTTAAGCAAATCAACACTGCGTTGATGGGTGCAACGCCTTCGGGATTTAAATCCGGTGGAACTGAGATGGATATCTTGGTAAAAGGTGACATAACCACCTTAGAACAGTTGTACCGTTTGCCGATCAAATCCTCAGCGACCGATGCATATATGCAGTTGAGCCAGTTAGCACGGATCGATATCCAGGCGACACTGCCATCGATTTACCGTCAAAACCGCAAACGCACGGTAACCGTACTGGCCGATGTTTTGCCCGGTTACTCCGCCGCATCCATTGAGCTGGCATTTAAGGACTTACTCACCGGTGACATGCTGATTGGCGATACGCAGATTGATTACAAAGGTGAACTTAAAAACATCACAGACCTAGTATCAAATCTCGGTGTTTCGGCTTTAATCGTCATTGCACTGATATACATGATTTTACTCGTTCAATTTGACAAACTATCCAAACCGCTGATCATCATGACCAGCATCCCGCTGTCGTTGACCGGTGTCTTTTTGGGATTGTTTATCTTTCAAATCGACATTCAGGCCATGGCATTGCTCGGTGCGGTAAGTTTGATCGGAATCGTTGTCAATAACGGCATATTACTGATGGAAGTCATGGATGAAGGCGTTCGTATGGGAAAATCCGTCGTCAGTAGTTGCAAACAAGCCGTTGATCAGCGGTATCGCCCGATCATGCTGACCACGCTAACGACATGCATCGGATTGCTTCCGCTGATCATTTCCAACGATCCCATGACCGCTCCGATGGCTTTGGTTTTGTTTTTCGGCCTACTGATGTCCACCATTTTAACGATGGTCATCGTGCCGGTACTGTATCATTTGATCATTAAAGAAAACAGGGGTTAAAAAATCCCTGTTTTTAGGCTAAAATAGAGTAGTAAGCGTTTACAAAACAAAGGAGATAAAATATGAGCAGAGCCATTCGGGTATGTGTTTGGGGCATCGGTGCGATGGGTGCCGGAGTCATCAAAGCGTTAGCGTCAAAAAAAGGTGTAGAAATCACCACAGTCATCGCTAGAGGTGATAAAGTCGGACGAAGGGTCGATGAACTTGTCGATTTACTGAATCCTTTTCCATTGATCATATCAAATGAACAAGACGGTTTGAATCAAACCAATGCCGATGTGGCGATTTTATGTACGGACTCGTTTGTCAAAACGTCAAAAGATAAAATCCTGGCTTGCATTGAAAGAAAAATAAATGTCATCTCGATCGCTGAAGAAATGGCATATCCATTTGCGGCGGATAAAGAGATTGCTGAACTGATCCATCGCAAAGCAAAAGAAGCAGGTGTAACTGTTTTGGGTACCGGGATCAATCCGGGGTTTATGATGGATGCTTTAGTCATTGCTATGACATCGGTTTGTACCAATGTAGAAAAAATAGAAGTCAGCCGGGTCAACTCATTATCCCCGTTTGGAAAGTCCGTGATGCATGAGCAGGGTGTCGGTATTTCCGTCGGCCAGTTTTACCAGCGTCAAAAAGAAGGCACTTTGGCAGGGCATGTGGGATTTGATCAAAGTCTGGCCATGATGTCAGAAGCATTTCACACGGATTTTGACAAAGTCGAAATTAAAAACCGTCCGATTGTTTCCACGATCAACCGGGTCGCACCCCATGCGACCGTAGATGCCGGTGATGTGGCCGGGTGCGATATGATCGCTACGGCGTATGTCAATGATTATCCGTTTATTACCCTGAAACACCCTCAGCAAGTCGAACCGCAAAGCGAAGGCATCATGACCGGAGATTATATCACGATTGTCGGGACACCACCGGTATCCATGGTCATCACACCGGAAGTCGACGGCGGTATCGGTACGATTGCCATGGCCGTCAACAGCATTCCTGCAGTTATCAATGCAAGAGCAGGAATTAAGACCATGATTGATTTACCTTTGCCCCGGGCTATTTTGGGCGATATGCGTTTATATCTAGAGGATGAATTATGCTAGCCAAAAAGGGCAACTGGGTATTGGTCGAACAAGTTTATCTGATGTGTGATCAGCGCCAGTCCAACATTCCCCATGATACAAAAGAAACGGATTTTTGCTTAAGGGTCAAAGGGTTTTTGGTGGATGAAAAAAAAGTTGTGGGGGATCACTGTGTCATCTTGACGAAAACTAACAGAAAAATCGAAGGAAAGCTGATCGATATTTTTCCAAACTATGATCACTCCTTTGGGGATTATCTGCCTGAAACGGCTTATATCGAAACTCAACTGAAGGAGTTGTTGAGTGGAGGCTTGGATGAATAAGGCGCAGTCGATCTTAGATCGTAAAAATGAAATACTGAAAAACTCCATTGATGTCGATTTTTTGAAGTACAAACGATCCGACATTGCTTTTGATTATGAAAAAATGATGGAAGAAACCGGCTATCCGATCGAAGAGGCTATCCGCATTCAACGATTGATGGGCGTAGGCTCGACCCCGATGTTTGAATTGAAAAATATCAACGCACTCATCCGCAGGCTTTCAAAACCCGGCAAAGGTGCGCGCATTTTCCTAAAAGATGAAGCATGCAACCTTTCAGGCAGTTTTAAAGCAAGAAGAGCGGCAATCAGTGTGTTTCATGCCAAAAAACTGGGATATAAAGGTGTCATCGCAGCGACATCCGGCAATTACGGCGCTGCTGTTGCGGCAATGTGTGCCAAACTTAATCTCAAATGTATCATCGTTCAGGAATGTTTCGACTCATACGGAGTGTATCAGCCCGAAATCATCGAAAAGGCACGGGCGATCGAAGCGTATGGGGCAGAGGTCGTTCAGTGTTCGGTTGGACCGGAACTCTTTGTCGTTTTTCTGGATTACCTGGATCAAACCGGCTACTTTAATGCATCGCTCTACAGCCCTTACGGTATTGCCGGACTGGAAACTTTGGGAATGGAATGTGTGGAAGATATACGCCGTTTGAGCGGTAAAGATCCTTCGGCGATCATCGTCACTCATGCGGGGGGCGGAAATTTGACGGCTACGGCCAGAGGTGCACAGAAGGCGGGCAGTAAGTGTGAAATCATTGCGGCCAGTGTAGATTTGCATGGGTTGCATATGGCCAGTGACCGAGACTTTAACCGCAAATCATTTACCACCGGTCATACCGGATTTGGTTTCCCGTTTGCAATCTACCCCGATCGCTCCGATGTGACATATTCCGCTGCACGCGCGTTGCGTTATATGGACAGCTATTATACCGTTAAACAAGGGGAAGTCTTTTATATCACCGAAGCTTTGGCGAAACTTGAAGGACTCGAACGAGGACCGGCAGGCAACACATCCTTGGCCGTGGCATTTTCACTGGCTCAACAAAGAGATGAAGATGATATTCTGGTCGTGCAGGAAACCGAATATACATCCGCCGGGAAACATTACAACGCTCAGCTGAGTTTTGCGAAAAACAACGGAATCGAGATATTGACAGGTGATCCGAAATTTGAAGTTGCCGGAACCAATATCATACTACCGGCGCATCCCAAAGATATCACCGCTAAAAAAGTCGATCTTGATCTATTAAGGATATCCTACATTCGCCAGCAACTTAAATTGCATCCTGATCATATGTTTTCGGATGATGATTTGCTTTTTCTTGCAAAGGAGTGCAAAGTGAACACGGATTGGATTTTATCAACGATTAAGCAATTGAAAGGGGAATGATATGAAACGTTTGGATGATTTTGAAAACCGTCGAGAGTCACTAAAAGGCTTGAGTGATCAGCAGTTGCATCAGCGCTTTTGGCAGCTGAGTCAGCAACTGGTCGATCCATTGATAGATTTGGCGAAGAGTCACACCACACCTTCCATTGAACGTTCGGTGCTTTTGCGTATGGGCGCAAGCAGTATTGAAGCGTCTACGATTGTCGGATATGCGATTGCCAACGGGGTTATCGGCAGTGGTGTTGGTCATTGTATCGTAAAAGTCAAAAATCATTATCAGCTCAGCGTCCGTCAATCTATCGAGCGTTGCATGGATGAGTCTTTTTTCATAGAAAATTTTAAGCCGGGAGGTGTGCTGAATGAATCCGTTTGATAAAAAACTTGACATCGAAGCCATCTTGAAGGATCTTGAGCATTATGTTCCCAGACGCAGGGGGTGGAGTTGGCGTAAAATCATCGACCACCAGAAAATCGGCAAGTTTGATTACTTTGATACATCCGAAAATCTCGTAACTTCGGTAGGTTTACCGGCCAGTCATGCCTTTGATTCCATCGATCCTCAACCCAAAGCGGTCATAACGACCGAAATTGCTTCCGGACGTTTTGAAGATGATATCCGCCGGATGCGCATGGCAGCCATTCACGGAGCGGATCACATGATGGTCATTCGTACGGCCGGACAAAGCCATTTTGACGGATTGATCGAAGGAACTCCGCAAGGAGTCGGCGGGATTCCGATTACACGCAAACAAGTTCGGGCTCAACGCAAAGCCTTGGATATCATTGAAGATGAAGTCGGACGTCCGATCAATTATCATTCCTATGTCTCCGGGGTAGCCGGACCTGAAATCGCTGCCATGTTTGTGGAAGAGGGCGTCAATGGTGCTCACCAGGATCCTCAATACAATATTTTGTATCGCAATATCAATATGGTACGTTCTTTTGTTGATGCGGCCGAGTCAAAATCCATCATGGCCTACGGCAATCTGGCTCAGATCGATGGTGCACACAACGCCAATGCGACCGCAGTCGAAGCTTGGAAAGTGACGCCGGAACTGTTGGTTCAGCATGCGATCAATACGGCATTTTCACTTTCTTGCGGTATCAAAGAAGAAAACATTTGCTTGTCGACCGTACCGCCGACAGCACCGCCGGCACCGTGTGTACGGATGGATTTGCCTTATGCAATCGCATTGAGAGAACTGTTTTCTAATGTCAAAATGCGTGCTCAGATGAATACCAAATATATGGAATCCTCTACCCGGGAAGCCACGGTGACACACACCCTAAACTTGCTCATTTCGCAACTTACATCGGCGGATATTCAATCGACGATCACTCCGGATGAAGGACGCAATGTTCCATGGCATATATACAACATTGAAGCCATCGATACGGCCAAGCAGGTTTTTGCCGGTTTGGATGGAATCAATCAATATCTGAAGATCGATCGTGAAAATGAGAAACTAAACAATGAAATCCGTGAGCTAAAAGAGCGTGCCGTGCTGATGATGGAAGAAATGTTACAAGTCGGTGGATATTTCGAAGCCGTTGCACAAGGGTTTTTCGTTGACTCCGGATTTTATCCACAGCGCAATGGCGATGGTATCGCCAGAAAAATCAATGGTGGTATCGGCGCAGACACGGTATTTGCGCGCAACGCGGATTATTTCGCTCCGGTGAGTGCGCATTTTGGAGAAAACCACATCGAAAGATATCAATTGAGCGATCCAACCTCGATCATTGGTGGGTGCTCATTTGAGGATCGCAGTAAAGTCGTTTACATCGATGAACTGGATGAATCAGACAATGTTTATTTGCGTCTGGCTGAAACGAAAGCTTACCGAAACGACGGAATCGTGAAACCGGAGATGGAATGGCAGGGGGATGGCGTGATTTTACTGACTATGTTTTTTCCGCTTCCCGTTGATCTGGCGAAGGCCGCAGCCGTGGAAACTGCAAAAAAACTGAATCTTTTGGAAGTCGAAGTCATTTCTACCGAAATCATGCATCCCATGGAGGGCACTCGGGTCGAAGTCAAAGGTAAAGTTGCTTTTTCGATCGAAAAAGACAAGCTAAAAATCGAACCTAAACCACAGATCATGGATGATGAATCATTGAAAGAAGCCATTCAAAATGAACCGTTTAAAATCGTTGCCGGAACTGTCGGTGAGGATGAGCATTCTGTGGGATTGCGTGAAATCATTGACATCAAGCATGGCGGGATCGAAAAATTCGGGTTTGAATGCATATACTTGGGTACATCGGTTTCGTTATCGAAGCTGGTCGATGCGGCGATCGAAACTTCCGCAGATGCGATTTTGATATCGACCATCATCAGTCATGATGATGTTCATTATAAAAACATGAAGAAACTTCACGATATTTGTCTCGAAAAAGGGGTAAGACAGCGGTTGATACTGGTAGCCGGGGGAACCCAGGTCACACCACAACTTGCTCGCAAGTATGGAATGGATGAGGGTTTTGGCCGCAAAACCAAAGGAGCACAAGTGGCGACTTTTCTAGTCAAACATCGACAAGAGGTCAAACGATGAATGTCGAACTGTTGGTCGGCGAGATCGGCTCAACGACAACACTTGTTCATGCATTTGAAATGTCAGAAGGTTCTCTGATATGGCTGGGCAAGGGAATCAGTGAAACCACGGTGGATCAGGAAGATGTTTCCATCGGGCTTTATCATGCCATTGAAAACCTTAAAACTGAGTTGAATGTCGCGGATTTGCAATGGAACCGATTTATGGCAGCATCCAGTGCAGCTGGCGGCTTGAAAATGACCGTTCACGGATTGGTATGGGATATGACAGTCAAAGCAGCCAAAGAAGCCGCTCTGGGGGCTGGAGCGAATATCCGCTACATTACGGCCGGTCTTTTGAGTGAGGATGATCTAAAGCAGATCGAAGAAGTAAGACCCAACATAATTTTACTTGCCGGTGGAGTGGATTATGGTGAAAGAAACACGATTCTCTCGAATGCGCGCAGCTTATGTAACCTTTCGATTCATCCGCCGATCATCTATGCGGGTAATAAAGAAATCCAACGTCAGATTCAAGAGATTTTTGAAAACGCAAATCGGGAATGTCTGATTTGTGACAATGTCTATCCTACCATCGATCAGCTACATGTCGAACCTTTGAGAAAACGTATCCAAGAGGTTTTTGAAAAGCACATCATTGATGCGGCAGGAATGAGCAAAATCCGCGAACTAATCGATGGAAGCATCATTCCGGTGCCGGCCGCTGTCAATCTGGCCGCGCAAATGTACTATCAAATCAAGGGTCCTTGCATGGTGATCGATATTGGCGGTGCGACAAGCGATGTGCATTCCGTCAGTGAAGACAGTGAACGATATCGACATGTGATGACCTCGCCGGAGCCCTTTGCCAAACGGACTGTGGAGGGAGATATGGGCGTTTATAAAAATCGGATGATCGTGGCTCAGCACATGACGGATCCACCAGTGTCGGATTGGCATGATGTTTTAGTGGACTTGCCTGCCGTTGTCAAAACGAAACATCAACGTGAGCTGGTCGATCGTCTGACGCAGACGGCAGCATTTGTGGCTTTGTCGCGCCATGCAGGGAAAATTCATTACTTGTATCTTCAAAGCGGTCGTAAAACGATGGCCAGCGGAAAAGACTGCAGCGCTGTCAAGACGATCCTTTTGACCGGAGGAGCATTGATTTATCATAAAGATCCAATCGAAATGATTCAGAAAATCCTGAAGACGACCGATCCGACGCTGCTATTACCAAAAGATGATGTGGAAGTGAACCTCGATAAACAGTATCTTTTATCTGCGATCGGCGTTATTTCACTTGAGTATCCAAATGAGGCAAAAAATCTGATGAACGATTTGATTGCGAGGAAACAATTATGAAATATCCGGCCATAACGATCGATTGTGAGAAGTTCAGACATAATATAAAGACGATTTCGGCCATGTGTCAGAGGCAAGGGATCGAAATCGTAGGTGTCAATAAAGTTTCGGGAGGCCATCCTCTTCTTAACAAGATTTTCTTTGAGGAAAACATCAAGACCATCGGTGATTCACGCATTGAAAATCTGGCTCGCAATCCACTGCCGATGCGCAAAATGATGTTACGATTACCGATGAAATCAGAGGCAGAGGCCATTGTAATGGGTTGTGATGTCTCTCTCAATAGTGAATGGGATACCATCATTGCTTTGGAAGTCGCAGCCCGCGCCAAAGGGAAAGTCCACGACATCATTTTGATGATTGATATGGGTGATTTGCGTGAGGGAATCCACAATATCGATCAGCTATATTTACTTGCGGAGATGGTCAAACATTTCCGTCACATCCGGTTGATCGGTTTGGGTGCAAATTTCACTTGTTTTGGCGGACTGATCCCGACACTGTCTATTTTGCAGAAGTTAAAGGACATGCAGGAGAGGGTGCAGCAAATCGTTGAGGATTGTACGATTGTCTCGGGCGGTAACTCTTCTACGTTGCATTTGTTGCAGCGCGGTATCGAATTACCAATCAACCAGCTGCGTCTGGGCGAATCTTTTTTTCTCGGTGTTGAGACTGCCTACCAGACGCGATTAAAAGACACTTATGACGATGTGGTCTTGTTGCACACGCAAATCATTGAAATAAAGAACAAACCTTCGATGCCCGTCGGTGAGACCGGGTTTGATGCTTTTGGACATAAAACTCATTTTGAAGACAAGGGAATGCGCAAGGTCGCTATCAGCGCGATCGGACTTCTTGATACAGATTTGAACATGGTTCCTGTGGATCCCAGTGTTTCAATCATCGGAGCAAGCAGTGATCATCTTCTGTGTGAGCTGAGTCAAGACAGCCATTTGCGTGTTGGGGATGTGTTGACCTTTAAGTTGCGCTATGGCAGCTTATTACGGTTGTTTTTTTCGCCGTTTGTCGAAAAGACGTTTCTAAAGTGTCCGAAATGAAATTAGGTGTGTCAACACATCGCGATTTATGATACAATCAATTAGTTAAAAGAGGTGAAAATATGGCAAAAGAAGTATTTAGTTTAGACTTCGCAGGAAGAAGTCTAATCGTGGAAACCGGTGAGTTAGCCAAGCAAGCCGGCGGATCAGTTTTGATTCGTTATGAAGAAACTGCAGTATTATCGGCCGCGACCGCAAGCAAGAATGCCAAGGATTTGGATTTCTTCCCGTTGACGGTCACATTTGAAGAAAAGCTGTATTCAGTGGGTAAGATTCCGGGTGGATTTTTGCGCCGCGAAGGCAGACCGAGTGAACATGCGACACTGACGGCACGTTTGATCGATCGTCCGATCCGTCCGTTGTTTGCGGATGGTTTCCGTAATGAAGTTCAAGTAGTTAATACCGTATTATCGGCAGACAATGATTGCTCCGCGGATATGGCCGCAATGTTTGGCGCATCGTTGGCAATTTGTGTTTCCGATATTCCGTTCAATGGTCCGATTGCCGGTGTGATCGTGGGTCGTGTCAAGGGTGAGTTGATCATCAACCCGACCGTTGCTGAATTGGAAGTTTCGGATATCAACCTGACCGTTGCCGGAACGAAAAAGGCTATCAATATGGTCGAAGCCGGAGCCAAGGAAGTCAGTGAAGAAGATATGTTGGAAGCCATGTTGTTTGGTCATGAATTTATCAAACGTCTGTGCGAATTCCAGGAAGAAATCGTCGCTAAAGTCGGTAAACCGAAACGTGAAATCGCGTTGTACGGCGTCGATGCACAATTAAATCAAGAATTACGCGGCTTATGCCAAAGCCGTTTGGAAGATGCCGTGCGCATCAAAGAAAAATTGGTCCGTTACGGAGCAATCGATGATATCGAAGCCGAAATGGTCACGTATTATGAAGGCTTGGATTATGCAAGCGAAAAGGTCAAAGAGAAGACGATCAAACAAGTCAAACAGATTTGTCATGATATCGTATCCGATGAGATTCGTCGCTTGATTTCAGTTGAGAAAATCCGTCCGGATGGACGTGGTGTCGATGAGTTGCGTCCGTTGGATTCACAAATCGATCTGCTTGCCCGTGTTCATGGCAGTGCCTTGTTTACCCGTGGTGAAACTCAGGTCATGTCGATTTGTACCTTGGGTGCGATGGGTGATACTCAGATCATCGATGATATGACCGACATCGAATCAAAACGTTTCATGCACCATTACAATTTTCCACAGTTCTCGGTTGGCGAAACCGGTCCGATGCGTGGTCCAGGCCGTCGTGAAATCGGTCATGGAGCCTTGGGCGAACGCGCTCTTGCTGTTGTATTGCCTACGGAAGAAGAATTCCCGTATGCGATTCGTCTGGTTGCAGAAACATTGGAATCCAATGGTTCATCATCACAAGCTTCCATTTGTGCCGGAACGATGGCATTGATGGCTGCAGGTGTCCCGATCAAAGCGCCGGTCGCAGGGATTGCGATGGGCTTGGTCACCTATGGCGATTATTACACCGTCTTGACCGACATCCAAGGAATGGAAGATCACTTCGGCGATATGGACTTTAAAGTAGCCGGTACCAAAGACGGTATCACTGCCTTACAGATGGATATCAAGATCGAAGGTTTGACGACCGAAATCTTGCGTGAAGCATTGGCCCAAGCGAAAATCGGACGTGTTCAAATCATGGAAAACATGATGGCAGTCATTTCCGAACCACGCAAAGAAGTTGGCAAGTATGCACCGAAGATTCACATGTTGAAAATTCCTACGGATAAAATCCGTGATGTCATTGGAGCCGGCGGTAAGATCATTAACCAGATCATCGCTGACTGTGACAATGTCAAGATCGATATTGAAGATGACGGCCGTGTCGTGATTTATCATCAGGATATCGTTGCCATCCGTAAAGCAGCCGATATGATCGAAACGATCGTACGGGTAGCGAAGGTTGGCGAGATTTACGAAGGTAAAGTCGTACGTGTCGAAAGCTTTGGGGCATTCGTCGAATTGTTCCCGGGCACCGATGGATTATTGCATGTTTCCAAGATTTCTCATGAACGAGTCGAAAATACTTCGGACGTTTTGAAATTGGGAGATATCGTCAAAGTCATCGTTACCGAAATCGATGAAAAGGGCAGAGTCAATGTTTCGAGAAAAGCACTGTTGCCAAAACCGGAAGGTTATGTTGAAAAACCGGACCGTCCGCGCACATCAGGTACATTTGACAGAAACAAAAGAAAACCGAGAGAATAAAACCTGAAGGATTGAGTGATCAATCCTTTTTTATGCACCGATTAAAAATAAACGTATGTTTATCATTCATTAAGCAATATATTTTATAAAATCTTGCGAAATCTTCTGTTTTACAGATGAAATCATGAGTCTGAACCAATCGATTCCGTCGGACTTAAGCATAGTAACCCAACGTGCATTGTGATAAAATACTAAGTGTAAAGAGAGGTTATCCCATGGATTTTTTAACACTTGCCAGAAATTATCAAGATCATATGATCAAAGACTTACAAGACTTGCTTGCCATCGCTTCATTAAGTGATGAAGAACATGCAACTGAAGCGGCACCTTTTGGTCCAAAGATCCGCGAAGCGTTGGATTGGATGTTAAAACACGGCGAAAACGACGGATTTGATACACTTGACGTCGATGGATATGCAGGACTGATCAGTTACGGTCAACAATCTCAAAGCATCGGAATGCTTGGCCATTTGGATATCGTTCCCGTTGGGGAAGGATGGAGTGTCGATCCTTTCGGCGGTGAAATCAAAGACGGCTATATTTTCGGACGGGGTAGCGGCGATGATAAAGGTCCGACGATTGCTGCGTATTATGCAATGAAAATAATCAAAGATTTGGGTGTTGAGTTAAACAAGAAAATCATGCTGATTGTCGGCTGCGATGAAGAAACCGGTATGCGCTGCATGAAACACTATATAGAACATGCCCCGCTTCCCGATATGGGATTTGTTCCGGATGCCTATTTCCCGGTCATTTACGGTGAAAAAGGGATTTTAAACATCAGACTCTTGGGTGAAAAGAAAACTGTGATCAAGCGAATGCACAGCGGTGAACGTCCGAACATCGTTTTAGGTAAATGTGCCGTTGAAGTATTCGGTAAACCCAAAGAAGAAGAGTTGCGTTTATTTACACGCAGCCATAGGATCAAAGCATCGTATAAATATTTAGCGGATTCTACCGTATATACCTTTGAAGGCAAATATTCTCATGCCTCGACACCGCAACAAGGTCAAAATGCGGCCGTATATGCATTAAATTTTGTAGCGGCAGCTTATCAGGATAAGGCTGCGGCGGATTTGAGCCGTTTGCTATACAGTTACCACGGAACCGGTTTGAATATCGAGTTCGACGGTGCACATATGCGCAACCTGACCATGAATCTGGGTATCATCCATATTGAGAATAATAAGTTCAATCTGACACTGGATATCCGATATCCAAATGATGTCGATTTTGATTTCTGCATCACTAACATCAATCAGACACTGACAAAGGATGCATCATGGGTTAAGGCGGATGTCATTGCACACAAAGAACCTTTGTTTGTCGATCCGAATTCGGATTTGGTAAAAACACTTCATGATGTCTACCGCCAGGTCAGCGGCGATGATTTTACACCGTTAAAAACCATGGGCGGAGGTACATACGCACGCACATTACCGAATTTCGTTGCTTACGGCATGGCGTTTCCTTTGCGTAAACTCCCTGAGTTTGCCGGGGATGCACATCAGAAAGATGAAGCCATTGAAATCGAGTCTCTTGTAATGGCAACGGCCATATATGCCAAAGCCCTCTATAAACTTGCTTATGAGAATGCGAAATAAGCCGTGGGCGATCCCGTTTCTTGAGTCATTCAAAGATACGGTCGTCAACGAGCCACATCTTGTAGCGTCCAACTGGAAGTCACGACTGAATTGTGGCATCTTGCATGTAGAAATTGGCAGCGGAAAAGGTGACTATTGGAATAAAATGGCCCATATGTATCCTGATCATGGTTGGATCGCCATTGAAAAAGACCGCAATGTCGCTGCATCGAGTTTGAAGAAAAATCGTGATGAAATATTGCCGACCATGGCACTGATCAACTTGGATGCCAAAGATATCGGAAAATGGTTTGCGGATGGGGAAGTCGATGTTCTGCATTTGAATTTTTCTGATCCATGGCCGAAAAAAGGGCACATAAAACGAAGGCTGAGTCACAGTGAGTTTCTTAAAGAATACAAGCGATTGCTTTCGGCCGGCGGTGAAATCCAGATGAAGACAGATAATGGCGGATTGTTTGAGTTTTCTTGTGTTGAGATGAGTAATAACGGCTTTATCTGTAAGGAATTATCCGTCGATTATCGCCGGATGGATCATCCGGAGGATGTAATCACCGAGTATGAACAACGATTTTTAGACTTGAATCAACCCATATACCGGGCTGTTTGGAGGAAAAACAATGAGTAAAGAAACTTTGATGAGAACATTGGCGGACTTGACACAAATTTACGGGGTCAGCGGCCAGGAACAATATGTTTCCCGATATCTTAAAAATGAATATCTGAAGTACACCGATGAAATCATTTATGATAATTTAGGAAGTATTTTTGCTGTTAAACGTAGCAAAAAAAAGGATGCAAAAAAAGTGATGATTGCCGGTCATATGGATGAAGTCGGATTTATCGTCAAAACCATTACGAAAACCGGCTGTCTGACCTTGCATCCGATTGGCGGATGGTGGTCTCAAACTTTGCTTGGACAACGCGTTGCGGTGGTCAACAGCAAAGGGGATGTGTTTAAAGGTGCTATCGGCTCGATTCCGCCCCATTCTCTGACTGAAGCGGATCGGGCAAAACCGATGGAAATCAAAAACATGCTGGTCGATATCGGAGCCAAAGACAAAGAAGAAGTCGAGAAATTATCAATCCGACCCGGCGATATGATCGTACTTGACGGGGATTTTCAAGTATTGGCGAATGGAAACCGGCTATTAGCAAAGGCTTTCGACAATCGCTATGGTTGTGCGATGGGGTTAGCCCTTTTGGAAGCATTCAAAGAGGTGCAACTGGATGTCGATCTTTATGTCGGCGCAACGGTTCAGGAAGAGACTGGATTGCGTGGAGCTCAAACAGCGGCATCGATGATCGACCCTGATTTGGCCATCGTCTTCGATTGTTCTCCGGCAAATGATGCTGCAGGAGATGAAACAGCTTTCGGCCAGTTGGGCAAAGGGTTACTGATTCGCTTTGTGGACGCAAACTATTTGCCAAACCGTTGTCTTTTGGATGCACTGATTGATGTATGCAACAGTGAGTCACTGCCTTATCAATACTATCTCTCCATGGGAGGAACGGATGCCGGAGCAATTCATAAAAACAGTGATGGTGTCGTAACGCTGACCATGTGTATTTGTGCCCGTAATATACATACCAACAGTTCGATCATCGATCTCAATGATTTGAATGTGGCTTACCAAGCTGCTTTGAAATTTGTCGGCGGGTTGAATGATGAGCAGATTTCTGCTATGATTTTGTGTAATCAGTAGTGAGATGAGGTGAGCAGATGCGTAAATATTTGATCGTTTTCATCATATTTATCAGCGGATGCTCAGTATCCGGGTTTTCGTTGAACAAGCAAATCGATGACAGCATCGCTTTTGTAGCAGCGCAACCGACCGTTGATGTGCGAAACAATAATTCACCGTTATACAGCTACTATTTACCGCGCAACGTAGGCAAGCGAAGTTCAAATCAGTTGGCCGCAACCTTTGTTACTTATGATGAGGAGGTTGTACTTAGTCTGGATATAGCTTCGATCATCATGAACCGTTTCTACCGGGTACAATTGGCCGGACAGTTAAGACCCTTGTACATTACGCAAAATGCATTGGTTAACAAGAGTTTTTCACTAAAAGACAGCGTCGGGGGTATTTCTGACTATCGGATCGTCGTATTGCCCTTTACAGATGATCAAATCATGGTTTACGTTCAAAATCAGGGATTTTTGATAAGTTCCCTGATACCCAAAACAAAAATTCAACCGGTGTTGATCGATATGCTAATTATTCTACGCAATTCAAAATCTCAATCGAATAGAATCATAAATATGTTTTCTAATAAAGTCGTCGTTGATTATAACCGGATATCAAAGGAACTTATCCAGTTTATCGCACCTGAATCCGGCACGATCGTTGACATGTTGAAACTGATTACCGGAGATTTTGATTTTGACGAAAACTTTCCGGATGATTACTTCAATGATATCATTGAACTGCCCGAAGAAGAAACTAAGGAAGAAGGCGATGAAGGTGTCGAATAAAAAGAGCGTGATCCGGATTTTTATGCATCATGATTTTGCTAAAGTAATGATGATTAAGTTTAACGATGAAGCGGTCAGCAAAGTCAAAAAAACAACGGATGCTGTTTTGCTTTACAACCAGCAGTCGTCACTGATTGGTGTCAATCTGTTGAATGTGCCTGTGGCTTTAAACGGGTATGTACAACCGGATGAATCGCTAGAGATTATGATCAAAGAAAGATTTGAATCATTGAATCTGGATATTGATTTCGATTCAACATCAAAATTTGTTTGTGGCAGGATCAAAAAAATGGAAGTTCACCCGACTCTTTCGAATTTAAATATATGCATCGTTGATATCGGCGATAAAGAGTTGAGTATCGTATGTTCAGCTAAAAATGCAAAAGAAGACATGTTAACTGTTGTCGCATTGCCCAATGCGGTACTTCCGGACGGTACATTGATATCGGATGGTATCGTAGCAGGGGTTAAATCGCAGGGAATGTTATGTTCGTTATTAGAAATTACCGGTGGCAAAAAGCCGGTTCGTGGTTTGATTGAATTACCGAAAGGCACCGAATGCGGATCCGTGTTGGATATCGCCGGTCTGGGAGAAACACTATGCTAAAGAAACTATTATCACTGTTTTTTGAGGAAGAGGAGATCGTTGAAGACAAACCCGTTGATGAGGTTATTGAACCGCCTGTTAAAAAACCGGAGGTCAAAAGGGCAGAGTTGAAAAAATCTGAGAACGTTACAGTTGCGGAGAAAAAAGAGGTTCCTCTAGAAGTGATTCGCCCAAAAGAAAAAGAGTTTGTCGACATCAAGGCAGATGATTTTGAGGTCGCTGAATATAAGCCTGCCATCAAGAAAATCGATATCGATAGGGAAAAGGAAATTGAAATAAAACCAATCCGGAAACCTTTGGCATCTGAATCAAAACCCTATGAATTTTCGCCGGTATTAAGTCCGATTTTCGGGCGTTCCGATAAAGAACCTCCGGTCAAAACGGTGGTTCAGTCGATGCCGGTGGAAGAAAGCAAAAGCATCCTGGGGACGATCATCAGTCCGATCTACGGAATCACTAAAAATAAAAACCGGCCGGTTGAAGTCAAGCAAACGGCATCTATCGAAAATTTGACCCTGGAACAAATGTTGGGGGTTGAAAAAAGTGAAAATTTTCTGCAAGACAGCTTTGATTTGATTGTCGAAGAAGATCAACCCGTTTCGAAAGCCAAACCAAAAACACTGATGAGTTTGTTTGAGGAAGAAGAGGATAGCGAATGATTTACCTTATTGGAATAAAAGGAGCCGGTATGGCAGCTTTGGCATGCATGTTGCATGACATTGGTGAAACGGTTTCCGGCAGTGATATTGAGAAACATATATTTACCGAAGATGAGCTTGCTCGTCGCAATATTCCGGTATATCCTTTTTTGAGCCATGAAATTCAGGATCATTCAACGGTCGTCATCGGCAATGCTTTTTTAGATGAATTTGAAGAAGTGAAACGTGCAAGAACCAACAAAACGCTGAAAATATACAGATACCATGATTTTTTGGGAAAACTGATGGAAAATTACCGGACGATTGCCATCGCCGGCAGTCACGGAAAAACAACGACGACCAATATGGTGTCGACCATGATGCAACAGTTCTTTAAGACGGGACATCTGATTGGTGACGGTGATGGACTGTTACGGAATGATGACCGTTACCTGATTGCCGAAGCATGCGAGTACCGACGTCATTTTCTGGCATATCGTCCGCAAATTGCCGTCATCACCAATGTCGACATCGATCATGTCGACTATTTCAAAGACGAAGCCGATTACGCTTCGGCCTATGAGCAGTTCTCACATAATGTGAGTGAAGTGTGTATCGTTTTCGGTGATGATCCGCGATCGCGCAACCTGAAACTTTCTTCGAGCGTTTTATTTTACGGAATTGAAGAAAGCAATGATGTCGTTGCACAAAACATCATTGAAACTCCGACCTCAACGTCCTTTGATGTCATTATTTTAGGTAACCATTTCGGACGTTTCGAATTGCCTTTTGTCGGCACACACATGCTGTACAACAGCCTTGCCGCAATAACGATTGGCTATTTGGAAGGGCTGAGTGCCGCACAATGCAATCAGGGATTGTCTCTGTTTAAAGGTGCAAAGCGACGCTTTGTCATAACCCAGGTCAAAGACAGTATTTTCATTGATGACTACGCTCACCATCCGACCGAGGTATCGGTCACTGTTGATGCCGCACGAAAACGTTATCCGGATAAAATGCTGATTGCGATATTCAAACCGCATCGGGTATCGCGTGTTTTTCATTTCGCAAAAGAGTTTGCGGAGGCCTTGTCGAAGGCAGATGTGGTTGCGTTATGTCCGTTTACAAGCATTGACGATCAAGAGGAAGGCATCGATATCGATATCACATATCTTCAAAACATGATTGATGGAAGCTTCATCGTAGATGAGAATGAACAAGACGCTATGCGTCTGGCAGCCTATAAACCAGCCGTATATTTGTTTATGAGTTCGAAAGACATATATAATTTGAGCGATTCAGTAAAGCGCTATCAATAATCTTGAAAATATTTTCAAAATTGTGTACAA
>PGZW01000007.1 GCA_002841515.1 Firmicutes bacterium HGW-Firmicutes-19
TGAAAATTCCAAACTGTTTACTTCCGCATATTCAATTATACAAGAAAAACGCAAGGATTGTATAGTGCTTAAAGAAACTATTTCCTACCCCGAGTTTACAAGACAAGTCATCGATTTCGTTGTTTATGCCACCAAAAACGACATGGATTTTCGCACTTTACCCAAACAAACCCCCAAGGAAAAAGACTTAGGACTATGCATTGAAGCAATCGAACCCCTGTTTCGATTTCACAATGTCATATCCCAAATCAGAAGCAGCAACATGACTTTTCATCATGTGACTTTATATCCCTTTTACACTCAACCCCATCAACAAAAGATTATTGATTTACTGATTGAAAGAGGCGCAAAGCAAGTTGACATAAGAAAACCTGCTTCTGTGAATTTTCAATATTTCCAAGCACTCAATCCAAGACAGGAAGCAGAATCTGTCGCCCAATGGCTGTGCACTCAGTCATTCAACCGGATCGCAATCGTGCTAAGTGATCCTGCTGGATTACCGGTACTCAGTTCTGTCTTTGACCGATATAAAATCGAATATCAGCAAACCATTGGTCATATTCAACCAAATATCATTTTCAGATTTCTGTCATTGGTAAAGCTGATCAAAGAAAAAAACAGTTCGTCCTTAGTTGAGGCACTGACTCACGGAGCATTTGAATGTTGTAACCGTCAAAGTTTGATTGATTACATCCAACATTTCGAGTTAACGATTGAAGAAGTTTTACTGCCTTTCAACCACGTTAAGAAGGTGTGTGAAAGCCGGCAATTGCAATATATTGACAAACGTAATCAAGTCGCTTTGCGCAAAATGGAATATGAAGCAAATACAAGTCAAGGAGAAATCCTTGCTGATTTGATTACCGTTCTCTCTTCATCGAACCCATATATCACGGCATTTGATCATTTTGCCAAAAATTTCGCCTTTCTTCACGAAGATGACAAGCATGCACTGCTATCAATAAAGGATATCATAGAGCAATGCACCTTTGAGGCGAGCGAAACCACAGATATCGTCATTCCTTATCTGATTGAGCAGATATCGCTCTCAAGTCAAAAGCAGAGCGCTCCGGTCGTGATTACGGATATTAAACATTTAGAGTTGCCCGATTGCGACACAGTCGTTATCCTAGGGTTGAATCAACGCAGTTTCCCAGGGTTCACTACCAAAACCGGTCTGTTTGATGAAGATTACCTCATAAAAACCGCTTTGCCTACTCTAAAAGAACGGCTCAACTCTCATATGTCTTATGTGGAGAGTATTTTTTACCGATTCGAAAATCTGATTTGTTCTTATGCTTCCGGAAACTATGAAGGAAAAGGCGTATCCCCTGCATATCAGGTCGAGATGTTTGCTCACCAACAAAATGTCTCCCTTAAGATGTGGCCGTTGGTGAATCACGGGAAACCCGTCAACCGCGACTATCAGCTCGAACCGGAAATATCACAGCAACTGTTCTTCAATGATCAACAACTTGGTGGTTCCGTTTCATCTTTTGAACGATTCTTCCAGTGTCCGTATCAGTACTACTTCCAATCAGGATTGAAACTGAATAAGCTTCAGTCATTCGAATTAAACTCTGCTTTTGTTGGAACGATTCAACATGCCATCTTCGAAAATCTTGCTAAAGACAATCCGAAGGGATATCCCAAAACAACGAAAGAAGATCTTTCCTCATTGCTCGAAGCCAGTTTCAAAGACTTGCATCTGTTATATCCCAAGTCTGCCAAACGTTGGGACATCGTGCAAGCCCGTATGCAAGAGAATCTGATGATCACCTTTGATCGGTTGAATCCAATGGAAGAAGATACGAGTTTTACTGTCGCTCATCAAGAGTATAAATTTGAACACACATGGCCGACCCGTCATGATATTTCTATTGCGTTGCGAGGAATCATCGATCGGATCGACATGACATCATCTGCCTTTCGCATCGTAGACTATAAGAGCAGTGCGAAACGCTTGAAAACTGATAAAGTAGCGGGAGGTCTGCAACTTCAATTGCTTACTTACTTGATCATCACATCCAAGCTTTTCAAAAAAACTCCGGTCGGTGCGTTTTATTTGTCCATGCGCAATTTGGATGTGACTATTCCACAATACAAGTTTGTAAAAAAGGACGCCATTGACTTCGATTCAGTCTTAAGTGATGCTGAAATCATCAAAAAGCATAAACTGACTGGCTGGTTTTTTGTGGAAAAAGCTGAGATGTTTCAATCAAAGAATTATGTCCAGGGTTTGATTAATGATCAAAAGGTCGACAAAAGATATAGGTTTGATCTTTTGAAAGTTGAAGAGTTGTTTACGGAAATCTACTCATATTTGGTCAATGAACTCTCATGTGGCCAGATTCGGCGAAGACCAACCGAAAACGCCTGTAAATTCTGTGATTACGCCTCAATTTGCTGGTACAAAGGGAAAGTTTATGACCCGCTGGCAATTTCAGATAGGGACATATCATTAACCACGGAGGTCGAAGCATGAAAACACCATCACAACTTGCCGCCGTTGATACGGTCAATCAAGATATATTGGTCAGTGCTTCAGCCGGTGCCGGAAAGACGACCGTTTTGATCGACCGATTGATCAAGCGTATCCTTGTTGATAAAGTGCCTGTTTCACGAATTCTTGCATTGACTTTTACAGAAGCCGCAGCGGCTGAGATGAAGCATCGTCTGCAATCCGAGATGCATCGCAAATTGGCAGAGATTCGTGATCCTTTTCTAGAAGAACAACTCATACTTTTGCAAACCGCCAACATCTCTACGATACACTCTTTTTGCTTAACCATTGTTAAAAACTTTGGTTATGTCATCGACTTAAATCCAAAACAAGTCAACAATATCCTTGATGAAGCAACGAAAGTTTTATATCAAAAAGAATGTTTAGACAAAACCTTCGATCAACAGATATCACTATCCGACACTTCTTCATTTATCAATGCAGCTCAGCATTTCAGTTCAAGAAGTGAGGATTTCTCAGAGTTCAGAAATGCCATCTTACGAATAAACAATGTTTTATCTCAACAAAAAAATCCTCAGCTATGGACGCAACAGATACTCGCTTTATATGAAAAACGAAACAGGATCAACGAACTGCCTGAACCTATCACACGGACTTTCTGGGAGATGATGACCCTACACGCCCAGCAGTTGGATTTACAGTCAAAAACCGTTCTGCGTGATGCAAGTTTACTTAACAATGAAAAATCTGTCTCAGAAGCTTCACTGATCTGTCAGTGGGTCAGTGGCTTGTTTCAGGCAGTCAAAGCAAAGGATCTTGATCAGTTTAATCACGCATTACTTATGATGGCTACAAATCCACTTTCAACGATAAAGTCACAAACAGATTACAACAAGCTCCGAGGCAAACTGAATAATGCGATAAAATCCAAAGCCAACTCATTCTTAAGTGAAGCTGAGTATCTTCAACAATTAACGAATCAACAGCCGCTAGTCTTGAAATTGCTTGAAATGGCATTGGATTATAATATTCGATATAATCAAAAGAAAAAAGAAATGCAGTGCATAGATTTTGATGACATGGAACGATTTGCCTTTGAGATACTTTTCAATGAGCAACATCAGGTTTACAAGCAATATCAATCACAATTTGATGAAATCATGGTTGACGAGTTTCAAGATACCAATCAGCTGCAAGATGCTATCATTTCGCGCGTTTCCAAAGGACGTAACATTTTCAGAGTCGGCGACGTCAAACAATCAATTTACAAGTTCAGAGGTGCAAAACCAGGCTTGATGAGAGATTTGTCCTTTAAGGAAGATATCAAACAGTTAACCCTTGAACATAATTACCGATCGAAACAACCCATCGTTGAATTTAACAATCAGCTTTTCAATGCTTTGATGAATATAGAATATTTTGAGGATGTTTATCAGCAACAGGATCATGTCTCTGTTGGAAAATCGAGTCAATCTGAAAATGGTCACCCTGTAGAAATCGACATCTTGATGCTTGAGGATGATGATGTAAATGTGAAGGTTGAGCCAGACGATGGAGATGAGGAAGAGTTTGATGACGAAACCTTTAGGATAGAGACGATTGAAGAATCCCCCAACGACAAAGTGGTTCGTTCTAATTTCATCGCCAATCGCATACAACATTTACACCGCAAAGAAAAAATCGCTTACCGAGACATGGTCGTACTCGTTCGTTCTCATGCACTGAAGGAGGATTTGAAAGCAGCGTTTGATGAAGCCAACATTCCCTATTTTATCGACAGTAAGAGTGGTTTCTATCAATCAGCCGCAATATCCCAGGTCATGAACGTTTATCGCTGGATAACCCAACCTGCCGATGATATTGCCTTGTTAGGTATATTGTTTTCTCCATTGTTTAACTTAAGCGCAGATCAAGCTGCTCAAATCGCATTGCTTAATCGAAAAACGAAAAGCTGGATTGATTCTCTTAAAGAGATGCATTCGAAAATTTATGAAACACTGATAACGTTGAGGGATGATTTTCAGTATTTGAGCATCACGGAATCTTTGAGCAGAATTTATACTCTGAATCATTTTTATGACGATTTTTGTAATCATCAAGAAAAAACAAACCTTGATTTGTTATTTGAGAAAGCAGTTGGATTTGATAAAAACGGGATTGGTGGAATTTATGGATTCGTATCCCTGGTAGAAAAAATCACTGATGAAAAAAGTTCAGAAGCAATTCCGGTCAACAGCGAAGACGACTTGGTCAAAGTAATGACGATTCATCAATCCAAGGGTTTACAGTTTAAAGTTGTCTTTTATTGGTCGACTAATTCCAATTCGATCATAGACTTACGATTACCATTGATTGCTGATGAGCAGTTGGGGCTTGGGATTCACACGATTCAACTACCAAAACGTCTTAAAAAGGTAAATCTGCTTCGCCAAATCATCGAGTTCAAAGCGACCAAAGATGAACTTGAAGAGCAAATCAGAGTTCTTTATGTAGCCTTGACACGCGCTCAAGAAAGGATGATCATTGTTGGTAGCGAAAAGAAACCGTTTGCTCATAAAGAAATTTCGATGTTGACGATATTCGACAAAATCGGAACTCAGGGTTGGATTCTCAATGCGCTTCGCCATTTGGATGAATCATTGTATTCACTCAACCGCCTTTCGATCGATGGTTTAAGGACTGTAAGATTAGCAGTGAGTCACCCTGAAGAAGAATTGCCGGTTTACACCAAAACAAATACTCAGATTTCAAAAATGATTCCTTCTCTAAAAGATCAATCTTATGTTCCACAAATATTCGTGTTACGGGACTTAAAACCGCAGCAACAGGGTACGTTGATGCACATAGCTTTGCAACGGTTATCCTCGTTACCTTTCACTGCGGATCAAATGGACGAATTGGATATCGGCTTAAACGAAACGATGAAAGAATATCTAATCCGTTATAGCAAGCATCCTTTCACCAACGATTTATATCGTTTCAAGGTAAACCATGAAGTTCCGTTTATGTCTAAAATTGACGATCAGCTGATTTATGGGTATATCGACATGATTTCTGAATCTGATGATGTGTTGATCATTGTTGACTTTAAAACCGATCGCAGTGTTACACCAAATCTTCTGATAGAAAGACATAAACACCAATTGAACACTTATGTACGGGCGATGGAGTTGCTGAGCAAAAAGAAAATCGAAGCGTATCTCTACAGCTTCGATCTAAATGAATATATCCGGATTTGACGGGCTATGCCCGTCTTTTTAATCCTTACTCGTCAACTCTGCTTCTTTGATCGTATGGGCATCAAATCTCGCTGGATTACCCATGACCAATACTAAAGAGGCAATACTTAGAATACCTAAGAATAATGCCGGGAATCCTCCGAGATAGGAGAGCATACGAATGCCATCGATTCCTAAGGTCGTAATGAAAATTAATGAAACTGCTCCGACTGTGACTCCCCAAATGATTTTGATGAACATCGGTGCTTCCTGTTTGCCATCTTGAATGCCGGTAGAAGAAATACTTGCCATTGCATTGGTCGTTGAATCTGTAGCCGTCACAAACGATATAAATACTGCAACCAGGTATATGAAAATCAGAATACCGGAGAACGGCAGATTACCCAATACAGCATAACCTGCGGCTGCGGATCCTTGCTCTAACATGATACCCAAAATATCAACAGCGCCTGTCATTTGGAAATTGATGGCGGTACCCCCGATGATCGTCATCCAGACCGCACTGAAAATACTCGGAATGACAAAGTTCATTGTGATTACTTCTTTAACTGTATAACCATAGGTGATTCTAGCTAAGAAGACCGCGGATACCGGTGCCCACGCCATCCAGTTCGACCAGTAAAACACCGTCCAACCCGATGCCCATGTATCTCCGGAGGCAGCGCCGGTAAACAATGCTTTGTCAAAAATGTTGGTCATAAAGCCACCCAGTGATTCTGTACCCAGACTGAACACATAGGCTGATGGTCCGAGTATGACCAATGCTCCTAAAATGATAACATACAAAAATACATTGAAGTCAGACAAGATTCGAATACCTTTGAACAATCCTGTCGCTGAGGATACGACAAATGCAATCGTTCCGGCGATTGTAATTACGATCCACAGTAACTTACTGTTGTCGATTCCAAAAAGTGCATTGATACCTCCGCCCATATTCATGACAGAAGTACCAAACGAAGCGGCAATACCTGCAGCCACACAGAAAATGACAATTGCGTCGATGGCTACATCAATTTTCTTTTGATCACGTTTACCCATGATCGGTGAAATTTCTGATCCTACACTAAACGATCTTTTCATGTTGTAATATGCAAACGCAAATACTACGGTTGGAACTGCGTATATTGCATACGGCAAGAATGTCCAATGTAGAAACAATGTTTCCATGGCAAATTTCGCTGCTTCAGCTGACATAGGCTCAATTCCCAATGATGCCGGAGGATAAGCTAAGTGCCAGATCGGTTCTGCCATACCCCAGAACATGATGCCTGCAGCAATGGTCGTACATAGAGTAATCGTAAACCAAGACATTTTATTAATTAGCGGTTTTGCATTCGGTCCACCAATGCGAACATTTCCCAACGGTGAGAAAAATGCACCGATGATTACTATTAAGCAGGCTGCCCCAACTAAACTGAATAGCCATCCGGACTGAATGACCATAAAATCCTTAGCTGCAGTTGTAACATTCAAAAAAGCTTCGTAATTGGTAAAGTTTAGGATGATGGTTAATACCAACAAAAGAAATGCCGGTAGAAACACGACTAGCCGTAAACGTTTTAGCGTATCGTTATTTTTCATATAAACTTCCTTTCAAATTTATTTCTACATTCATAGAAAGATCCCATGTTAATGGAGTAATTGATATGACTTTGTCAAAAGCAATTGCATAAATATCGCTGTCACTCTCGATATCTTCTCGATTAAGGTCGATCCGTGATTTAAGCGTATAAGCCTTACTAAAATCTCGAGGTTGAGGTTTTATAAAAGCCGAATAATTATGTCTGCTTTGTTTTGTGTACCGAACTTCTGTATGTTCAGTAGCTTTATCAGGAACATTGATATTCAATATGCTTACTTTTGAAGGAAATCCGCTTCTTAATACTTCCTTCACTATTTTTCTTGTTATAAACTTACAAGCTGTCCAATCCAAGTCAGCGAATTCATTTGAATGTTGCATGCTTAAGTCCACTTGACGCGAAACAGCAATTGATGGGATCCCATAAGAATCCGCTTCAAAAGCTGCTCCTACAGTTCCACTGCAAGTGATCGATAGACCAAGATTCTCACCATAATTGATACCACTGATGCAAAGATCAGGCTTTTTGTCACATATTTCGAGGACACCATGTGATACGGCCAAAGCCGGTGATCCATGAACACCAAATGCGATTACATCAACACCATCGATGTGTAATATGACTTTCTCAATGATTCCGACATCGGGTCCTTTGGTAAACGATCTTCCCATACTTGTCATTTGAGAAATCGGAGCCGCAATCAATAAATCGCCTAAATCTTTTACAGCATCGATGACCGCCCATAGTCCTGGCGAGTAAACTCCGTCATCATTAGTGATGAGTATCAAAGGTTTTTTCATGATATCTCCATCGCTACATAAGACACAAGGGGAACGCTTGGGCATTTCCCCTTGTAACCAAACATAGCACTTATGATCTGTATTAATTCTTACTTAAGTTTGTTATAAACGTTTTTCAATGTCTCTTCCAACATTTTGGGCAAATCATGATAAGCCTCATTCACCTTTTGATAAGCCTTATGATTTTCCATATTCGGAACGAATTCATCTTTTTGCTTGATCATGTGATCTACAGCATCATCAAAATCCTTATATAATCCAGTTGCCACAGCAGCGCAGATAGCTGCACCTAACGAAGCAGCTCCATTAACTTCATTTCTTACTGCCTTGACACCATACATGTCGGCAATGATTTGCATATACAAATCACTATTCGATCCACCACCGGAAACAATGATTTTCTCAGGCTTTTGACCGAGTTCCCCATTCATAGCATCATAATTATTTTTCATTGTCATCGCAATGCCTTCAAGCAACGAACGATAGATGTGCCCGCGGGTATGACGTTCATCAAATCCGATCATAACCCCTTTGCGATACAGTTGCGTCGCAGGGGCAAGCCAGTCAGGTATCGTCAATAAACCATCTGAGCCCGGATTGACATTTGCGGCCTCTAAAGCCAAATAATCTTCTACCATAAACCCTGCTTTTTTAGCTTTTTCGCCATATTCTTCGCCGATTATTCCCTTATACCAGGAAATCAGCCACATGCCTCTGCGAATCCCGCCACTTTCAAATAAGTACTTATGCGGAATACATGACAGGTTGGTAAAGAAGTTGACTGAGTCCGTAATATTCTTATCACCAAAAACCATGGATGTAATGTAAGTGCCCAAAGACAATAAACCGACATTGGGTTTGTTTAGACCTGAACCGATGGCTTCTACGGCTTTGTCATTTGCTGTTGATACAACTGCAAGCCCTACAGGCAATCCCGTTTCAAGTGCAGCTTTTTCATTTACATAACCCAAAATCGTGCCCGGCAACTGAATGTCCATCAATTTTTCACGCGGTATCTTGAAATTATCAAAGTATTCTTTGTCATCTGACCAATCCCACGTTTCCATATCGACCGGAAACTGCCATTGATAAGCATTTGCAGCCATTTCCTTGAATTGACCGGTCAAACGGAAGGTCAAGTATCCCGAAGTAGAGCAAGTGTACCCGATTTCCGGATCATCTTCGTATGTTTCATATGCGCGAACATCCATCCAACTCATAATCGGAGCCGCTAACTCGCCGTTAGGTTTCATAAACACGCGACAACAACGGATTGAGCACAAACCCAATCCCATAATATCAGCGACATCACCTTTAAATTCTTTCATGACTTTGTTAAGAACGATTTTCAGACTATCCCACAAATCATCGTCCGGGTGTTCTACGTAACCCGGCTTTCTTGTCATCATCGGTTTCAAGCCTTCGCTAGCGCTACAGACGATTTCTCCATGTTGATTGAAGATGTATACTTTCGTACTTTGAGAACCACTATCTATGCCTATTAAATACTTGTCTGCCATAAATTTCCTCCTTGTTTAAATAACAATGCTTACGCATTGTTATCTCATTAAATACCCGCCGTCGACGGTTAGTGTATGACCATTTACATAATTGGAAGCATCGCTGGACAAGAATACGGCTGTACCCATTAAGTCAGCCAACCAACCCCAACGGTTTGCAGGAATGTGAGATAAGATTTCGCCATTACGTTTCGCATCGCTTCTGGTTTTTTCAGTTAACTTTGTAGCAAAATAACCAGGAGCAATCGCATTTACTTGGATATTGAATTGAGCAAGTTCATCACACATCGACTTCGTCAAACCGACGATTCCGTGTTTGGTTGCTGCGTATGCCGGAGACCATTGCCCGCCTAAGAAAGCAAACAATGAAGCGATGTTGATGATCTTGCCGCTTTTTTGCTTAATCATAAACTTGCATGATTCATGAATCATCTCAAATGCTGCTGTTAAGTTAACAGCAACCATTTTGTCCCACTCTTTACGTGTAAATTTAGTTACATCTTCGATATTGATACAAATACCGGCACAGTTGATAAGGATATCGATGCTACCCCATGTATTGACACAGTCTTCGACAACTCGTTTGCATTCGCCATCTTCCGTGATATCCGCAAATATAAACTTATATTCGACTCCGCACGACTCGATCAGTTCTTTTGTTTCGCCACCATCATCCATGATGCTAACCGCCATGACATTTGCGCCACCTTTAGCCAATGCCATTGAAAAAGCTTGTCCTAAGCCACTATTACCGCCTGTTACGATTGCGTTTTTTCCTTTTAAAGAAAAGAATCCTAAATTGAAATCTGTGATATTCATTATTTTCCTCCTGTTTCGATATTTCGATTTTTTCTGATCTTCTCAACTAGTTGATCGATAAACTCGACAGCATCGCCGACGACGACGATATCCGACAAGCTGCAGATTGGTGCATCCTTATCGATATTTACTGAAATGATATTCTCTACATTATTCAATCCTTCAATGTGCTGTAATGAGCCATATATTCCTAAAGCAATATACAACCGCGGACTTACCGTTTTACCGGACTGTCCGACTTGTATCCTTCTTGATGCTAATCCGCTATCTACAATGCGGCGGCTGGCTGACACTTGAGCGTCAAGTTCATTCGCCAACAAATCCAGACAATGGAAGTTGTCTTGCACACCCCCACCTCCTGAAATCAGAATCTCACTGTCTCGAATATCCAGTGATCTTTCCTTTTCCTTTGATTCAAGCAGTTGAATCGTACTCGGTTGAATATTGGTTGGAAGAAAAACAATTCTACTAGTTTCTTTAGTTTCAGCCGAGTTATAGTTGAAAACATTTTGTCTTACACTCATCATGACTGGTAGTCGGCCTCTGTTTATGATTCCTGCCATGATTTTCCCGCTAAATGCTGGTCGTACCATTTCCAAATTTCCGTTGTGATGCTCAATCGCCGTTACATCTGCCACCAATCCGACATGCAAGCGCATTGACAATCTCGGCGCTAGCATACGACCGGTATGAGTTGCCGGGATAAGAATGCTATCAAAAGCATAAATTCGATGCAACTCTTCCAGCCCGTTTGTCAAATTGATTAAATCATGATTTTCGATTCTGTCATCTTGTATATTGACGATATGATCGACCAAACCCATGGCTTCACTACCTTGATGGTTAAGACAAGCCGCATAAGTAATGCTGTTCCCTTTGCCATACATCAAATCGATGACCGCTAATAAATCGATTGAGTTCTGAATGTTCTCGTGATCGAGAAAAATTAAACTCTTTTTCATATCACACATACCCCTTTGACTTAAGGAACCGGTATACAACTTCGATACCTTCACCATCATTTTCTACAATGATGCGCTCTTTCTTTTCCATCTTCTTTGGATACGTTCTTGAAACTTTTGTTAGCGAACCTTCAATTCCTACTTCTTTTTCATCGAAATTTAGATCTGAGTTGGACACAATGCGAATGTTAGCGCTTACATCCAAATGCAAATTCTTGAATTTAATGTGAGGAAGTTTATACTTCGATTCCTTTTGCACACTGAGTATGGCAGGCAAGTTGACTCGATACGACGATATCACTTTCTCTCTGTCCACATCAACGGTAGCAGTATTATTCAAGATATTATTTTCATCGATCTTTATGACATTTGACAACTGGGCGAGGCTAAGTAGTTCGCCCAGTTGTGCCGGAACATGTGAGGTGTCGCCATCAAGGGCATGTGTTCCTGTCAGTATACAATCAAATGTTTGATTCTTCAGATACTTGGCTAAGATTTTGCTCGTTATATACGTATCGCTCCCTACAAAGGCTTTATCAGAAATCAATGTCGCCTTATCCACATTACGCCTTAACAAGTCTTCTAGTTGTCCAATAACGCTTTTAGGTGCCATGCTAACGACCTCGATGAAAGTGTGAGGATGTTTATCCTTAACTTTCAAAGCGAAAGCCAATGCAGCGGCATCGTCAGGATTGAGTATCATCTTCACGTTTTCGCGAATCAATACATTTCGATCATAGTCATACACGAAATTATCCACGTCAGGAACAAATTTCACCAAGCATATAATGTTCATAGTTTTCCTTTGCCAGCAGTTAACTGCTGAAAATTAACCTTGTTCTTTTTTTACGAGTCTTCCGAAAATAAATACTAATGCTACGCCAACCAAACCGATAACGGCACTGGAAATGAAGTATGCATTGTAACCGCCATTCCCACCGAATGTAGCCCATAAGAAGCTGTTATATTGCGGAAGAATGATATCCGGTAAGTAACCGATAAACGAAATTACACCAATAGCTGTACCCAAAAGGGCTGCTTCGATTTTGTAATCGCCGAGCAACGACCAATATGTACCACGAATAGCATATAAGAATACACCCAATAATACAACTAAACCGTAGAATACTGTTGCTCCGGTGGCAGCAGGCAATACGGCAACACCTGTCAAACATAGAGCAGCACCTGCTAATGCTCCTATTTGAACAGTTGTTCTTCCAAACTTATCAGCCAAGAATCCACCAATGAAACCGCCGACCGGTCTCATCCAAAGAACGACGACCATCACTGTACCGACGCTGACCGGATCTACACCAATATTTGTTTCAAGGAAACCGCCTAAGTAGTAAACTGTCCAGAACACTGCATAACCCATGAAAATGATTGCGCCGTGCAAGTATACGAATTTGTTTTTGAATAAGACTTTCAAATCAGAGAACTTGAACTTCGGTGCGGCAGCATCACTGCTAGCCAGCATTTTCTTATCATCTTCAACGAAAATCATAATCAAGATCGAAGTAATCAACAACACAGCGGAATACATGTAAATAACACCAACCAATGCTGCTCTTTTGTCAGCCAAAGCAAGGCTCGCTCCAAGAATTCCGGAGAAAATCAAGATTGCAACACTGGCCAACACTGCTTCAACAACACCGCGCCCGCCATCAAGAATTCCGAAGAATCGGCCTTCTTCGTTTTCTTTTGCCAATAGCTTAACGATTTTCATGTGTGAACTCCAGAATGTAAATACGGAGAAGAATCCCCACATACTGAAAATCAACACGACACTTGTGTAACTAGGTACTTGTGCGAACCAGAATCCGCCCAAAGCTGTACCAAATAATGAAATAGCCAGCAATTTCTTAGCAGAAAATCTGTCGCTCAATAAACCGCTTGGGAAGTATCCAACGACAAACACCATACCCAATACTGAATATATCGTATTCAGCTGAGGCAGTGTCATGTTGTACACTTGAAGAATGGTTTCCTGATAGTTCGTTCTTAGATAAATGACCGGGAAAATCGCACCAGCCGCAAGAACTACCAACAGAAATTGAAAATACCTTCTGAATTTTTCTTGGCTCATATAGCCCTCCTTGTTTTTTATTACACTTCGTCGATGGAACACTTTCCTATTCCGGCCTATTATTTCCCCAAATAAATACGACTGATTCAGTTATGATTTATTCAAGTGTTCCATCCGAAGTTATAACACCCTTTTACTTCTGATACTTTGCGCCTTCTTCTTGAAAGTAGATGGTACCAAAATTCATGATACCGTTTGGATCAAATACTTCTTTTAACTTCTCTAACATAAAGTAAGCTGATCCATGCTCATCTTTCGTCCATTCATTACGGAATTTACCAATACCGTGATGATGACACATTGAACCGCCAAATTTTAAAGTTTCCTCAACGATGATTCTTTGCAGCGGATGGTGATAAATTCTCATCTCATCTTCCGGATCGCAGTTGATGTTGTAGTTATAGACAAAGTACATATTGGTGCCATTGATATAACTATGAGACGAATGACCGCCCAACATCGTCAAATCATCTGCACGTTCAAATTCACTTCTTACACGATTGATGACGCTGTCATAAATCTTAGGGATGGTTTCCCAGTCAGCTGATATCTCGGTTGTAAATCCGGCATGATAGTCTTTTTCAAGCATGCCTTCGAATTCATCATCAATATCTTTTTGAGACCAATTCAAATGGTTAAACCAGCTTTCAATATGCTTACTGTCAACATATTCCAAGATTCCATCTTTGAACCTTTCAACCGCTTGTTCGATTCCTCTGCAAGTAGCTTCAACCGTTTCTTTATTTCCCTCTGCCATAAAGATCAATACACACTTATCTTTATGGAAGTGATAGAAATGTTGTCTTGCATCTTCTTCAGAGTATGTGCGTGCAACGGAAGGACGATAACCATTAACCATGACTTCACGCAAGATATTAATTCCCATCTCGACATCTTTGATCAAATATCCGTAGAACTTATGATTTTCCGGGAAATACTTGAAGATTTTGACGGTAACTTCAGTTATATAGCACAATGTTCCTTCGTTTCCGATGGCGATGTGTCGGATATCCGGACCACCCGCACGACGGGAAACATTTTTGATTCTTGAGATATGTCCGTTAGGGAATACACATTCCAACCCGACGACCATGTCTTCAATACCCCCATAAAGTGTTGAAAACTGTCCGATACTCCGAGTCGCTACAAGACCACCCATTTTAGCAACCGGTTTCGATTGTGGTGAATGCCCTGTCGTATAACCGATTTTACGGAGTTCATCTTCGAGTTCTTGTAATCTTACACCGGCTTGTGCAGTAGCTTGCATGTTATAGTCATCAATCTTGATGATTTTATTTAAGTTCTCAGCATCAATTACGATCGTAAGTTCTTTCCAGTTTTCTAGACCGCCTTCAGTCGCAGTTTTTCCACCTCTGGCAATGACATTGATCAAATTCTCATTGCAGAACATAAGTAGCTTGCTGACTTCTTCAGCAGAGTTTGGATAAACGATTGCCATTGGCATTGGTACATCCAGTACTTTTCTTGCCTTCGCATATTTTTTATAGCGGTCAGCTGAAGCATCATACAAATCGGCTTCTTTTGTATTGATCTGCTCTACAGTTAAAATACTCAGTAATCCTTCCAACAATTCATTTTTGTTCATCATTGATTCCTCCGTTTTGTTAGTACAACTACGATAACTCTCCATAATCGATAAAAAGACTATGGTTATGCTTACATATTAATATCCCCACAAGCCCATGTCAACGGAAAAATAAGAAAGTTTTCTTTTCATAGCGCTTTCATTACATATTAATGGAAAGTTTTCCTATTTTGCAGTACTTATCGTATGTTTAGTGATTTTCTTCGTCCTTTACGGAAACACATTTCAATGCTAATATTAGGATGTGTTACAGATGGTTATAGCAAGGGGATTTATTTACTTATGATTAAAATCGATCTTGGAAACCTAAATGCGCTTGAACAACGCATTTACGACAAACTTTTGGAAAGTTCGAAAGTTTATAACGAAATTACGATTACCCAGGCTGCTGAAATGTGCGGTTGCTCGATTTCGAAGATTTCAAAATTTTCAAAGAAATTGGGATTTAAAAACTACAAGCAATATGTAGATTTTTTGTATGGAAAAGAGCTTTCAAAAGAAGAAACATCCAGTGAGTTTGATCGCTTGCAGAAATTTATGGATGATTTCGATTTTACGCTTATCGATGATTTTCTGGAATTATTGGGTCAGTACGATAAAATTTGTTTGTTTGGTTACGGGCCATCTTTTATTGTGGCTCAGTATTTTGAATACAAACTTCGATTTAGTACAAACAAGTACACGATTGCACTGCCGGATGAACTGTCTGTAATAAATATGTTGGATGATAAGAGTCTTTTGGTTATATTTACAACGACCGGAGCATGGCGATCATTTGAAAATATCTACAATATTTCTCGTAAAAAAGGTGGTAAGGTGTTAGTCATTGCGGAAGAATACAACAGTGCATTAATGAGCACATGTGATCGCTTGTTCTGGTTATCAAAGTTCCATCAACCCAGCGATTTGGAGGCACACGAAAAATCCAGAACGGTATTCTTTATGTTCATTGAAGAAGTCATTCATCGTTTACTAATTGACCGTAAAAACAAAACAGAAGAAAATACTGAGATAGCATAAAAAAATGTCCAAACGGACATTTTTATTTGAATGTTTTCATGAATGCTTCAATCTCATCATTTTTAGAGTGTCCTGCCTTTGACTTGATTAAAACACCATCAGATCCGATATAAACGGATGTAGGCACCGATATCGCTCCCAATTTCCTTGAAAACTTTGCGTTGACATCAAACAATACGACAATGTTTGGAAACTCTGCTGTGGAAAACCAAGCTTTAAAATCTTCGATGCTCTTCTCTCCGTTAGCATTTGGAGTCACCACTGCATAGGCGATATAATCCCGCTCTGAAGCGAATAGCTCATCTAGCTCAGGCATACCCCGATTACAAATCGAACACCATGAGGCAAAGAATTTTAAGTAGACTTTATCTCCTTTGTGATCCTCAAGTGTTACTGTATTTCCCTGATAATCAAGAAATTCAAAACTGACCGCTAACTCCCCTTCATTTAGCAGTTCCGATGGTTCTTCCTCTTCGTTTACATCAACAGGATCCTTTTGGGTAGCTGTGCATCCAACGATTAGCAGTGTAAACAGTACTATTAATGTAATTAATTTTGATTTTTTCATGTCAGCCTCCTAGCTAAATGTTGTCACAAACCAAGCTGTAATAGAACCCACTTGATTGGTCATCAGCAACACACCCATTCCTATAATGATCAATCCACCGGCAATCTTGATTTTTCCCATATATTTATTAATTCCCTTGATTTTCACAAGTAAGGTTTCACTAAAGATTGCAACGAGTAAGAATGGTATCATTAAACCTAAAGAATAGATTGCCATCAGAAACCCGCCATAAGCAATGCTTCCTTCTGTGGCAGATAAGCCCAAAACCGCAGCTAACACCGGGCCAATGCATGGTGTCCAACCGAAACTGAAGGTCAAGCCGAGCAAATATGAACCGAAGTAATCCGCCTTTTTCGATCTTTTCAAGTTCAGTTTACGCTCACCTTGTAGAAACGTTAGCTGAATCAATCCTGTCTGATGAATGCCTAGTATAATGACTACGATACCACAGGCAATAAGAAACCAATCACCGTAAAGAACACTTCCCAAAGCCCCCGCTCCAAAACCAAGAATTATAAATACCGTAGACAATCCTGCTACAAACAACATGGCTTTGAGCATCGGCGAACTAAAAAAACGATGTTTCTTCTGGCCTAAATCCTCATCTGCAAAGTAAGCAAGATACATCGGAATTACAGGAATAATGCATGGAGACAAAAATGACAATACACCGGCGGTAAAAACCGTTGATGCAAATAGTACTTCACTCATGTTAGTCACCTACGTTCTGTTTTCTAGATAATATCGTATCTTCTAAAAATCTCCTATGAATTTGACCAAGAGAAAAGGGCATTCGCCCTAGTCGTTAAATATATTGTATAACTCACTTACCGGAGTATGGTTGTGAATCGCCTCAATCGTTTTCGCAAGCATATATCCAATCGAAATCTGCTTGATTTTCGGTTCCGCACGCTTTTCAGGTGTCAATGGAATTGAATTGGTAATGACCAGTTCTTTGATTTCTGAATCTCTGACACGTTCAAGCGCTGAGCCTGAGAGAATGCCATGAGAACAAGCACAATAAACTTCTTTCGCACCTTTTTCATAAAGCATTTTTACTCCACCCAACAATGAACCGCCAGTATCAATGATATCATCAACGATGATACAGATTTTATCACTAACATCACCGATCAGATTGATCGCTTCGGCAACATTGGGTTTGGTACGACGCTTATCGATAATCGCGATCGTGGTTCCCGGCATAGAGTCCGCCAATCGACGGGCGCGGGTAGCACCTCCATGGTCCGGTGAAACTATGACTACTTCATCTTCAAAGTGTTTAGCACGGAAATATTGACCAATCATGGATACTGCGGTCAAATCATCAATCGGCACGTTAAAGAACCCTTGAATCTGTGGTGCATGCAAATCCAGTGTAACAATTCGATCTGCACCTGCAACCTGAAGCAAATCCGCCATAAGCTTGGCTGTGATGGGCTGCCGAGCACGCGCTTTACGGTCTTGACGTGCATAACCATAATACGGCATAACAACTGTCACTTCTCCGGCCGATGCACGTTTTAAAGCATCCAGAGCCACCAAAACTTCCATGTAACTCTCCGATACCGGGTCGCATGTCGACTGAACCAAAAACACGTGTTTACCACGGACCGACTCTTCCGGTTCAACGATGATTTCACCATCGGCGAAGTGCCTGACTGCACATTTCCCTCTTGCCATTCCAAGATATCCACAAATCTCATCAGTCAAGTCAATGCTTGTAGTCAAAGCAAATACGATTGTGTCTTTTACCATGTTTTTACCTCTTATTTGTTTTTATATTTAAATCCGTAATTAACCTTGTTTTCCTGGCGGGCACGACCGATCGCCAATTCTCCATCTTCAACATCCATATTCGCTGTCGTACCTGCGGCAACGACCGCATCTTTTCCAATCGTGATCGGAGCTATCAAATTAACATTACTTCCGATAAATGCACCGTCCTTAACGATCGTTTTAAACTTGTTTTTTCCGTCATAGTTAACCGTGACAACACCACACCCTAAATTAACCTTGCTTCCGATATCAGCATCTCCGATGTAGGTCAAATGAGCACAACGACTGTCAAAACCAATACGGGAATTTTTAAACTCAACAAAGTTGCCGATCCGGTTTTTTGACTCAACAACAGTTCCATTTCGCAAGTGCGCAAATGGCCCAATCTTAACGTTGTCGTGTATCCGGCTATCTGTGATTCGCGAACTATCAATCGTATTAAAATCACCGATGATGCTGCTAACTATAAAGGTATGAGGCAAAATTGTGTTGGATTTACCAATGACCGATCCTTTTTGTATATATACATTCGGATAAAGGATCGTATCTTCACCAATGACAACATCTTCCTCGATATACGTCGATTTTGGATCGATGAAAGTGACACCGTTTCTCATCCATTCAGTATTGATCCGATTTTGTAACCAAGCCGTAGCTTTTGCTAAATCGATACGGTCATTGATCCCCATGACCTCATTGACATCCAAAACAGGCAAACCTTGAATATCATAACCGTTATGATTGAAAATTTCAATCAGGTCTGTAATATAATACTCGTTTTGAACATTGTCATTGGAAATATCATCTAAATGTTTAAAGAGCAAATCGTTATCAACACAGTAAATGCCTGTATTGATTTCCTTTATTTTGCGTTGGTGCTCATCACAATCCTTAAATTCAACGATTTTGACAACATTTCCAAGTTCGTCACGAACGATACGCCCATATTGACCAGGATCTTCTAGTATCGCAGTCAAAACAGTAAGTGCTTTCCCATTATTGACCTCAAAAAGTTTGCTCATGGTTTCAATTTGAACCAACGGACAATCTCCATAAAGAATCAACGTCTGACCACCGACATTTTTCAGTTCTTGTGCCTGCATGACCGCATGACCTGTTCCCAATTGCGGTTGTTGCATCGCATAAGTTACTCGCTGTTGCAAATATGTTTCGATCTGATCTGATTGATGACCCACAACAACAACGATGTTGTCGACATTCAACTTTTCAAGACGGCTGATCACATGTCCGATCATCGGTTTTCCTAATACTTCATGCATGACTTTGTTGATTGAAGACTTCATGCGTGTGCCTTTACCGGCAGCTAATACAATCGCGGATTTCATAAGCATCCCTCCTTCTTTATTTTATCAAAAAATCGGTTGAAAAGATTGTATCAACCGATAATTCTTGTTTTTTTAACAAATGGGTATTTAAAGACGAAAGCATCAACTGCACGATTTACAAGATCCTCATTTTGAGTGATTCCATAAATGACCGAGCCGCTGCCCGTCATCGCCGCACCATCAAATCCGAAATTAAGCAATTCGTTGACGATTTTCCCAATCTGCGGGTTAACACGAATAGCCTCTTGTTGAAGACGGTTATAGACAGAATTGCACATTGCTGAGTAATCATCGTTTTCTAAAGCCTTGACCATCGCTTCAAACGTGTCGCCTTTATCATTGCTGATTTTAAACTGTTCAAACAGTGCTCTTGTACTGATGCCAAATTTAGGTTTGACTAGAAACAAATAAAAGTCCAACTTTCGCACAATTGGTGTTACGATTTCACCAATACCTTCAACTTTTGCAGTTTTCTCAAATAAACAAAACGGTACATCTGCACCTACCATAACTGCCAAATCAATCATCTGTTGATCAGACAAATTTAGCTGATACATCTGATTAAAAATGCGGATAACCGCTGCGCCATCCGTACTGCCCCCTGCTAAACCCGCTTGTGCCGGAATATTTTTGACCAATCGGATATGATGATGGTCTTGAATCGCAAAAGTTTTCTTCATAAGATGATATGCTTTGATGACGGTATTACGTTCATCGACAGGAATATAGGCTTTATCACATTCCATCGTCGTATCTTCTGCAACCGTGATTTCTAAAACATCAAAAAGATCGATCGGGATCATGACCATTTCCAAATCATGATATCCATCCATACGTTTACGTGTCACATCAAGATAAAGATTAATTTTTGCGTAAGCCTTCATTTTCATAGAGAACCTCATACAGACGAACAAAATCACTCAAATCACATGTTTCAGCCCTGCGAGCAGGATCGATGAAACTCTGATTCAATGCTTCGACCGCGTGATTACGGTCTTTCAGATATTCCGTAAGATTATTACTCAGTGTTTTACGCCGTTGTTTGAAACAAGCTTTGATGAGTTTAAAAAACTGATCCTGGTTTTTTATCTCTTGTTTATTTTTCGGTGTAAATCGAATCACTGCCGAATCGACTTTTGGCATAGGCAAGAATACTTGCTTAGGCACATTGAGTACAAGTTGAACGTTGAATAAGTATTGCACGATGACACTCAAAGCATTGTAATCTTTGGTTGACGGCTTTGCACTGAAACGAAGCGCTACTTCCTTCTGCATCATCACGGTAATGCTGTCCGGAAGCACGGGGCTTTCAAACAACTGAAACAAAATCGGCGTAGTGATATAGTAGGGTAAATTAGCACATACTGCCACAGCAAGACCGGCAGCTTTTTGTTGAGTAATCCATGTCGTACTGTCAAACCGCAAGAAATCCTGATGAATGACTTCCAAATTCTCAAAGTGACCCACTGTCTTTTTCAAAATCTCAATCATGTGTTCATCAATTTCTATTGAAATCACTTTTTTCGCTTTATAACACAAATACTCCGTCAGACCACCCAACCCCGGACCGATTTCCATGACTGCCGTATTCTGATCTACTTGTGCCAAATCCGAAATCTTATCTACTACGCTAGGATCTATGATAAAATTTTGCCCAAACGTTTTATTAGCACCCCGATCAAACTCTTCCAAAATCTGTTTCGTTTTGCTTAAACTGGCAATAGGTTTACTCATAATTTCCCCCCAATTTCATTTTTAGTCAATCCGCACATATTCAAATATTGATAAAGTGTTTTAGCATTGCCATAGGGTAAGCCAAATATCCTGCAAATTTCTTCTCTGCGCAATTTACTGTCCGATAGTCCCGTCAAACCTAAGTCTAGAAATTCATGCCATGAAATGCTCTTTGTTTGATGATTAAAACTTACGACTTTTAGCAATGCTTCTCTGATGTCATCACTGCTGGCATGCTCGATGCCGACTTTCCCTTTATGTCGAGACTGCTTATTGCTTAATGTGGCGTGTTTGCACCCGCCGATTCGCTGCATGATTTTTTTACGGATTTGATCACCCGGAGTATCAGGATCGGTAAAAATAATGACTCCACGTAATTTATGGAGTTGTTCAATAAAATCCAATAACTCTTTGCTTATATGCGTTCCGTGAGTTACCAGAGTGTCCGCTTCGACCGCTTTGTTTACTGCATCCTGATCATGAATTCCCTCAACAATGATCACTTCTTGTATTTTCATAGTTTCACCGCTTCTATTATACCATAAATGACTAAAAGCGACTTTCGTCGCCCTAGTTTACTTTACAAATTCGTTGTCCCATTGAATTCTTAGTATATTCCGCAAAACCGATGATTGTCGCGCGCGGATACATGGTCGATAATTCACGCACTGCGTTAATTTTCGTTTCCGTACCTACGAATAAATCCAATTTACGTCCACTGACGCCGCGATCCAGAATAATGGCCTTAAACGGCACACCGGGAGTTAACCCCATTCCGGAAAATTTATGATTGGAAATCTCGACAATGGTGCACAGGGGAAGACTGCTGCTTGATGCAAGGACATAATATCCTTCATACAAAATTCCGTCTTGCCACGTTCCATCCATTTGACGAACAGCTGTGTTGCTTGAGACCATGACACCGGAAGCCGTAAAGGCCTCACCGTTTTCATTGGGTTTGCAACCTCCACAATCTGCTCCATACCGGGTGATCCGGCTAGGAAAGAACATTGCCCCGCGTTGAGGTTTGGCTCCGTACTGATAAACAATCGGAGATGAGGGAATCAGTTGTTCTGATCCAGGGATTAATTCTTTTGATAATAATTTTCCAAATTGATCGTAAGCCAACATGTAACGCCTTTGCTCGAGCTTTGGCGTACCGTTATCTACTTTTGCCGCAAGCCAAGAGACACCACCGGAAACGGTCGGCCCTTGTCTATATACGGTCTTCGGATTTGCGAGTTTGACCTCTTCAGTCACTTCTTCGATTTTATATGGCTGACGCATGATCGCATTGGCAGGCGTTAACGTCTGCAAAACAATTTGCATATCAGACTCTGTAATCGATGAAGTACATGATGTAAGGACGATAACTAAGATAATGCCAACAAACCCTTTCGTTCGTTTGAACATTTACTAGTTCTCCTTTCTTCAAGGACGTTCGAATAATACCACAAATAGAATCTTTTGTCTAACACTACTGCTCAAAAAGTGGCTATTTAAGGCATGTAAGCGCTATTTGACATGATTTTTTCAAGCATTTGAGAACAAACGGGCATAATTATCAGCCACTTGTCTCATCAGTTCATCAGGCTCGATTTCTCTTAATCGGGCGATTTCCAATCCTACCAACTCAACCATTGCAGGCTCATTTCGCTTACCGCGAAAGGGATGCGGCGTTAAATACGGACAGTCCGTTTCAGTCAGTAACCACTCAACTCCAACAGCTTTTGCGACCTCTTTAGGCACATGTGCATTCTTGAAAGTGACCGGTCCACCCAACGAAATATACATGCCGCACTTTATATATTCAAATGCCATTTCCACACTTCCGCTGTAACAGTGCATGATCCCGCCTTTGATTGGACGATGCTGTTTCAGTATTTCCAAGGTATCCCAAGCGGCATCGCGCATGTGAATGATGATGGGAACTCCATAACGATTTGCCAACTCGATTTGACGAATGAATACCGATTTTTGCTCCTCTTTGTTATCTTTGTGCCAATAATAATCCAACCCGATCTCTCCGATGGCTTTCAATTTCCCATTCCCTAATAACTTCTCCAACGTTTCGAATCCATCCTCCGGAATTTTATCCAAGTCCGACGGATGAAATCCAAAAGCTACATCAAACATCCCATATTCATCATTTAATATCATGGCTTTCTCTGTCTCATCCTTTGTCAAAGTAACGACCATGATTCGCATAACATTTCGCTCTTTCGCATTGGCTATGATTTGTGGAAGGTCTTGATCGTATTCTTCATACGCCAAATGGGCATGGGAGTCGATCCAACCTACTTTTGCCATACGCTGCTACCGGCAATGACATCATGAATCGAGCCATGCTCATCCCTTATCAACATATAAATGCCGTTGATCACTGTTAAAAATGCCAATGGTCCACTAATGGATACTGCTTTTATAAAGCTTCGCAACAGAATTGTCCAAATGTCTACCTCGCCATGCGGTCTTAGTCCCAGCACTTCCAAACCGACGAGTTTCTTTCCGAGCGTAGTCTGAAAGAGATACATGCTCACTACTTCATAGAAGAAAAACAAGGTGATTCCTATGGCCGAAATCGCAAAAAGACCTCTGAATACCCTTATGATTGGAATTACACTAATGATCAACCGCAAGATGCCAAATAAGATCGTTAAAATTAAGGTTGGGATGGATATAACCAGTCCATCGATGATAAATGCAATAAGTCGCTTACCTGCAAGTTCCATATTATCCCTACTTTCCAAGACAGAATCGTCCAAATATTTCATCCAACAGCTTGGGTTGGTTCTGATTGTTTAAAATTGCCTTCAAAGATTCATAAGCCGCCTGCAAATCGATGGTGATAACATCAACTTCCAACCCGCTTTCAATTGCCAAAACAGCCGATTCCATTGACTGATAGGCAGCCATAGCTAATCCGATTTGACGCTGATTGCTCAATGTCGGTTCCTTTAATGCCACCTGATGATGAGCGAACAAATCTTCGATTGCATCGATTAACGGGCCTATATCCTGATTCAATGCACTGATATATAGACCGTCATTCATTTTTTTGATGTCTGATTTGTTGTAAACAATGATACGTGACTTATCTTTCGTCAGATCAAGAAGCTGATGATCATGCTCATCTTCATCTGCCGAAGCGTCTAAAACCAAAATCACTAAATCTGCTTCTTGCATGGCTTGTTTTGTTTTATTGATCCCAATCATCTCCACTCGATCCTCAGTATCACGAAGTCCTGCCGTATCAATCAGATGCAATGTCACATTCTTCAAACGGATCCAACCTTCAACCAAATCACGTGTCGTTCCCGCAATTTCGGTAACGATGGCTTTTTCTTCTTCCAACAAGGCATTCAGTAAACTTGATTTACCGACATTGGGTTTACCCAAGATGACCGTTTTCACTCCTTCACGAACGATTTTTCCGCTTTTAAAGCGATCAATGATCGTTTTAAGGTCATTTAACCACTTCTTTGTCTTTGGATAAATATCCTGCTCGGTCAGTTGAACGATATCTTCATACTCCGGATAATCTATATTCACTTCGATATGAGCAATGATCGACAATAAATCATCGAGCAATGGCTGAAGCAATTTAGAGATGCTTCCTCTGACGCCGGCAATAGCCAACGATGCGCTCTGCTCACTGTGTGCTTGAATCAAGTCAATGACCGACTCAGCTTGTGTCAGATCGATCCTTCCGTATATATATGCACGTTGAGTAAATTCACCCGGTTTAGCTAATCTGGCTCCCAACGACAAAATCAATGCAAGAATCCGCTGTGTTACGATAATTCCGCCATGACAGTTAATTTCTACGATATCCTCTGTGGTATATGTTTTAGGTGCACGAAAAAGCGATAGCAGCACCTCATCTACGATAGAACCGGTTTGCGGATCTTTGATGAAACCGTATTGCATCGTATGACTTTTTTGATCTTTCACAGATTTCGAAAATAACATATCCGCGATTTGGACAGCATCCGTACCGCTGATACGAACCATCGAAATTGCACTTTCCTGATTGGCAGTACTGATTGCTGCAATCGTGTCAAGAATTTCCATGCGATTCACTCACTTTCGAAATCATTATATCACGGTTTGATGACAATGGAATTGTGATGAGAAATGACATCCCCTTGTGATATACTGAAATTACTTGGAGGTGCTTGTATGCAACGTGCGTTTCAATCATCGAGGATTGGTAATATACCTTTAAAAAACCGTTTTTTCAGATCCGCTACTCATGATTACTTTGCAAATCCGGACGGATCTATCAGCGATAGACAAATCGATATCATCGAAGATCTCGCAAAGCATCGTGTCGGCGCCATAATCACAGCCATTACGGCTATACGCGCCGATGGAATCAGCATAGAAAATCAAAATCGCTTGGATGACGACCGTTATATCGAATCATTAAGGAAATTATGCGATGTGGCACATAAACATGGCAGCAAAGTGTTCGTTCAACTCGCTCATGGCGGAGCAAAAAGTCTGCTTGAAGCTGATAGTATGATATACAGTCCTTCAAAAGTCCAACTCAATGAGGATGTATCCACAACTGAAATGAGTCAAAAGGATATCGCACGGATTGTCGATGATTTCATCCGTGCTGCCCACCGTTCTAAACTGGCTAAAGCTGATGGAGTACAACTCCACGCAGCTCATGGATATCTGCTCTCTCAATTTATATCTTCTGTATCAAATGCGCGGACAGATGAATACGGAGGTTCAGCTATAAATCGTTTTAGAATCGTCAAAGAAATCATTGAAAGAATTGTTGCGGAGGTTGATTTCCCCGTCATCCTGAAACTTAACAGCAATCTCATTCGCGGAAATCATTTTATTGAAGAAGAGAACGAAACTTATCTTGCAGATTTGATTGAAATGATCAAAGATGCGAAATCCGCCGGCTGTGTTGCCGTTGAGCTCAGCGGAACCGGGTTTCAACAATTGTCCCAAATCACTCATCCCTACTTCATCCATCAAGCCATCGAAGTCAAAAAACACGTTGACATCCCTGTTATTTTGGTCGGAGGCATACGAAACACCAAACACATTCAACAGGTCATGGATGCGAATATTGATTTTGTGTCAATGAGCCGTCCTCTTATATGCGAACCTGATTTAGTTGATAAGTTCAAAGTTGGGCAATTTAAGGCAAGGTGTATCCTGTGCAATCAATGCTTCGTATTGCCCACCACCAAAGACCGCCGTTGCGTGTTTCATAAATAAAAATGAGGCTTTCGCCTCAATCTTCTTTTTCCAATACATCCAAAGCCTCCAAAATCCGATTTAAATCCGCAATGCCGTGATAGGCAATCGTGATTTTTGAATCATCAATGGATACTTTCGATTGAACTTTGGATTCCAATAACTTTCGTGCATACGAGAAGTCAGTACTGACTTCTTTTTTCGGCTCTTTATCTTCCGGTTTTTTAACCATCTTCTCAACTGCGCGTACCGATAGACCCAAATTTACTGCTTTTTTTGCGGCCTCAATGATTTCCTTATCATCATTGAGCGTTATTAGCGGACGAACATGACCCATTTGCAGCTTGTTGTCCGAAACCATTTGTTGTACGACTTGGGGCAAGCGTAACAAACGCAACGTATTTGAAATGTGCTCTCGGGATTTTCCAACCCGCTTGGCCAAATCTTCTTGTGTATAGCCAAAACGTTGAACCATCTTTGAATAGGCCGTTGCTTCTTCAATGATGTTCAAATCTTCCCTCTGAATATTTTCGATCAAGGATATTTCCAACATCTCATCATCATTGAACGTCATGATGATTGCCGGAATCGTCTCTCTGCCAGCCAATCTTGATGCACGCACGCGTCGTTCGCCTGCAATCAGTTCATAACCGTGTTTTCCTTGCCTTACTAAAACCGGCGTAAACACACCATGTTCTCGGATGGATTGTGCAAGTTCTTCGATTTTGCCCTCATCAAAATGTTGACGCGGCTGATATGGATTCATGCGGATTTCATTCAGTGGGATATCTGTTTTCGCACTAACATATAAATCGCTGTTCCCTCGCTGAATATCCTCCAATACCGAATTGACGTTTTCTCCAAAGATAGCATCCAAACCACGGCCCAAACGGGCTTTTTCTTTACTCACTGGGATCCCTCCATTTTATTCACCGTCAAAACTTCTTTTGCTAACGATGCATATGCCTTCGCTCCTTCAGAACGAACATCATATTCAAATATCGACTGACCCCTAGAAGGAGCCTCTGATAATTTAACATTGCGAGGGATAAAACTTCTGTAAACGCGTTCCTTAAAGTATTTACGTACTTCTTGTTGAATCTCCACGGATAAGCGCGTCCGTGAATCAAACATCGTCAACAAGACTCCTTCTATCAACAATTTCTCATTAAAAAGTTTTTGAACAAGTCGTATCGTGGATAACAGTTGCGTCAGTCCTTCCAAAGCATAATACTCACATTGGACCGGAATGATCACGCTATCCGCAGCAGTCAGCGCATTGGTATTGAGTAATCCAAGGGATGGTGGGCAGTCTATGATGATAAAATCATAATTCGCCCGGATCGGTTCAAGCTTATTTTTAAGCAAACGCTCCCGACCGACTTTGAATTCTACCATTTCCAAATCTGCACCTGCTAAGTCGATGGTTGCCGGAACCAAATCCAGCGGCGGTTGCTTGATGTGTTTGATTACTTGAATAGCCGGAGAATCACTTAGAATCAGATCATAAGCACTTTTTACAATGGATTCCCTCGATGCGCCGACTCCTTGAGTCGTATTTCCTTGCGGGTCAAAATCAACCAGTAATACTTTTTTACCCAGATAGGCTAATCCGGCTGCCAAGTTAATACTTGTCGTGGTTTTTCCTACTCCACCCTTTTGATTGGCAACTGCAATAATCTTCCCCATATCTTCACTTCCTCTATTTTGGGAAACGTAAAATGATCCTTACGTCTTCATCTGTTTCAATTTCTTCCTTCTTTACGACAATCCCCGTTTTCCGAATCATTTCCACTGCCTGATGGATTGTATTTAAAGCAATCTTAATGTGACGGGTGGCGCCTTTGGTTTTGACTTTGCGTTTGACTGGAAGGTCGATGATTTTTTGCTGTACCATCAGCTCCGTCTGCTTAACATTTAAACTTTTTTGGATGATTTGATCAAAAATCTCTTCCTGAATTTCGAGTGGAGCTGGTAATAATGCCCGGGCGTGCCGCTCGCTGATCCTTTTACTAATGATAGCATCTTGAATTCTTTGAGGCAGTCCAAGCAAGCGAATCTTGTTTGCTACCGCACTTTGAGATTTCCCGATTTTATCTGCCATTCTTTCTTGAGTCCAGTCGTTTTCTTTCATCAGCCACAAGTAAGCTTTTGCTTCCTCGATTGCAGACAAATCTTCCCGTTGGATGTTTTCGACCAATGCCATTTCCGCGGTCTGAGTTTCATCCGCTTCAATGACCATGCAAGGAACCGTTGTGTACCCTGCTAAAATCATAGCGCGATAACGTCGTTCTCCCGCGATGATTTCATAACCTTCTTTATTTTTTCTGACAGTAATGGGTTGAATCAACCCGTTTTCGCGAATCGATTGAGCCAACTCAAAAAGCGAATCAGGATTGAAATCTGTCCGCGGTTGATAACGATTGGGTCTGATTTGATCGATTGCGATATCCTTAGTTGTGATCATTTGCTCCTCCTACAAAGCCTTTTTCTTCATTTGCGCATATGCACGTGGATATTTTGTAGGCGAAGCATTCGCCTTTTGAATAAGTATATTTACTCTCACTGAGCCATCCGGCAATATTTCTTTATTTATTGAAAATACTTTTCCACCTAGAATACTCAAGGCACTCTTGGCTGTATGCAACTCTTCTTCCCCTGATGAACCCTTCATTGCCAAGAAAAATCCTCTGACATTGACAAAAGGTAAGCACAATTCACTTAGCACCGGCAATGCGGCTACCGCTCTTGCTGTCACGATGTCAAATGACTCCTTCAATTCACTACAGTCCTCCATGCGCTTATTGATAACCTCGATATGCTTAAGATTGAGTTCCTCAATGACCAGACGCAAGAAATTGACGCGCTTAAGAGTCGGTTCGACCAATGTCATTTTTAATTCTGGTAATACGATTTTCAATACAATTCCCGGAAAACCGGCTCCACTGCCGACATCGCAGAGCGTACTTGCTGTTTTACAATATGGTGCAATCAGCAGTGAGTCGTAAAAGTGCTTGATAAATATGTCATTCAGATCGGTTATAGCCGTCAGATTGATTTTTTCATTCCACTCTTGCAACAATCGGGCATACCGTGACAATAGTTCAAATTGATGTTCGCTTATGGTTATGTTCTTCGCTTCGCAAAGCATCTGGAATTCTTGCATATTCATGGTTCGCCCTCCGTATTGGCATTATACCAAATTTGACATGGTTAAAAAAGGTAAAATGGCAATGTAAATAAAAAAGGCGGATGTTTCATCCGCCCAAAGGTTTATGACTTATTTGCTTGTAATGCCATCAAAAGCACAGATACATCTGCTGGATTAACACCTGATATTCGTGATGCCATTCCAATCGTAAGCGGTCTGTATTTGATCAGTTTCTGACGGCCTTCGATTGATAAATGTGCTACGCTATCATAATTGAAATTCTCAGGGATTTTCCATTGCTCCATCGCCATCAGCTTCATTGCTTCCTTTTTGGCTTTGACGATATAGCCTTCATACTTGATTTCGATTTCAACTTGCCTGGCATCTAATGCATCGATTTCTGTTTTGATATAAGGCATCAAATCAGTCATTTCAATATGAGGACGCTTCAGCGAATCGTAAAACGAAAGCCCCTCATTAAGGATTGTATACCCTTTATCCAAAAGAACTTGTTGAAGTGCATCTTTAGGCAGTATACGCTTGCTCTTCAATTCTTCGATAAGTAATGACTTGGATGTTTGTCTGCGCAAGAAATCATCGTAGCGCTTTTGTGATAACAATCCGATTCGATAACCATATTCACTCAGTCGGATATCAGCATTGTCATGTCTAAGCAACAAGCGGTATTCAGCACGTGATGTCAACAAACGATAGGGCTCTAGCGTACCCTTTGTAATCAAATCATCGATCATAACCCCAATATACGCTTCATCTCTACGCAAAATAAGCGACTGTTCTCCCCGAATTTTCAATACTGCATTGATACCGGCAATCAATCCTTGCCCGGCAGCCTCTTCATATCCCGAAGTTCCGTTGATTTGACCGGCACAATACAACCCTTCAATTAGGCGGGTTTCCAAACTTGGATAAAGCTGTGTCGGCTCTATGGCATCGTATTCGATGGCATAGGCATACTCAGTAATCACACAATTTTCCAGTCCTGGCAATGTGCGAATCATCTTCTCTTGCACTTCAATGGGTAACGATGTGGAAAACCCTTGAACATAAATCGTGTCAAGCTTTCTGGATATCGGTTCCAAAAAAATCTGGTGTCTTTCTTTGTCGGAAAATCGAACGACTTTATCTTCGATCGAAGGACAATATCGAGGTCCAACCCCTTCGACAACGCCTGAGTACATGCTCGAGCGATGTAAATTCAGTTGAATGATGTCATGGGTGGGCTTTGCCGTATATGTCAAATAACACGGCCACTGTTCTTTGATGACATCCTCCTTGCGGGTGGTCGTTGAAAAGAAATGAGGTAT
>PGZW01000008.1 GCA_002841515.1 Firmicutes bacterium HGW-Firmicutes-19
ATAATCAAACAAATGCGGTCCAAGAATGTCTTCCACATAGGATGGCCAGATGAAGCCGTCCTGATCATCATGACCGTTTTTCGATATTTCTTTGATGCCACTGTCATACAGTGACTTTAAGAAAGCGTTGCCATAGTCAAAGAAATAGGTTCCTCTTTCAATCAACCTTTTAACAGCCTCATAATGACGCTTTAACGTCGCATCGACCAACTCCTTAAAAACAGATTCATCTTCTTTTAAAAGGCGCGTACGCTCTTCAAAAGTGATATCAACAGGACAATAACCACCATTATACACATCGTGGCATGAGGTTTGATCTGACAAAAGATCGATTTTGATATCCTGCTGATTGGCATATTCAAGTAAGTCGACTATATTTCCGGCGTAAGCGATCGAACGTGGTTTTCCCTTGATAATATACTTCTCTGCAAGTTCAAACGCCTCTTCACATGTATATGCGACTTCATCAATCCATCCCTGACTGTGACGTGTTTTTATGCGCGAAGGATCGACTTCCGCAATGATACCTACGCCTTTGGCAATGACGATTGCTTTTCCCTGTGCACCGCTCATACCGCCTAAACCGGAGGATACAAACAGTTTGCCACGCAAATCATCATCTTTGTCTAGACCGAGTTTCAAACGTCCGGCATTAAGCAATGTATTATAAGTCCCATGGACGATGCCTTGAGGTCCGATATACATCCAGCCTCCAGCCGTCATTTGTCCGTAGTTGGCAACTCCCATCGCCGCAGCATTGGCAAATATGTCCGGTTTATCAAACATACCGACCATCAGTCCGTTGGTCAAAATAACGCGTGGCGCTTCTTTGTGACTGTCAAAAACGCCGATTGGATGTCCGGAAGCGATAAACAAGGTTTGATCATCGCGCAAGACTTTCAGGTATTCTTTGACAAGCAGATATTGCATCCAGTTTTGAAAGACGCTTCCCGACTCCCCGTATGTGACAAGTTCATACGGATATAAGGCGACTTGAAAATCGAGATTGTTGTCGATCATGACTTGAAAGGCTTTACCTTCCAGACATTCCCCATCGTATTGTTCAATCGGTTTTCCAAACAGACGACCTTGGGGTCGGAAGCGATAGCCGTAAATACGTCCGTGCTCATTTAGTTCACCGATAAACTCTTCAATGAGTTCACTATGGAATTCTTTTGGGATGTAACGCAGAGCATTGGCAACGGCTAAAACTTTCTGAGGTTCACTTAACGTGTTGCTGCGTTTAGGAGCACGACGTATACCCGGTTCAAATTCACTGATGTAAGGCAAGCCTTCCTCAAACTTCAGTTCAATGGTAAATATTTTCATGTTTTCCTCCTAATCCAGGATGCCACAAGCGTCCTCAACCTTTCGGATCACTTCTCCATCAATGATCAAAGATACGGCTTTTTCGATGTCCGGATACATCACGCGATCATCATCGAGATAACTCACATTTGATCGCAAGAGATCATAGGCGATTTTCGTTCCCTTGCCTAATAATTCGGGATGACCGAAGTCAATGCCTTGCGCTGCACACAACCATTCGATGGCAATGACATGTCTGGCATTTTTGACGATTTCATAAGCTTTTCTGGCTGCGATGGTGCCCATCGATACATGGTCTTCCTGATTTCCGGAAGAAGGGATCGAATCAACCGAAGCAGGATGAGCGAGGATTTTATTTTCTGATACAAGTGCGGCTGCGGTATATTGCATGATCATAAATCCGGAATTGACTCCGCCGTATTTTGTCAAAAAGGCCGGAAGTTCACTTAAACTCGGATTGACCAGCCGTTCGATCCTGCGTTCGGATGAGTTGGCGATTTCAGCCATGGCGATCCCAAGAAAATCAAAGGCCAGGGCCATCGGCTGTCCATGGAAATTGCCACAGGAGATCACTTGATCATCTTCAACGAATATGAGTGGATTGTCTGTTGCCGCGTTCATTTCTTTATTTACTTTATCGAGAACATAATTCACGGCATCCTTGGATGCTCCGTGAATCTGAGGCAAACAGCGCAAAGAGTAGGAGTCTTGAAGTTTCAGTTCTCCTTGTTTGGTCATCAGTTTACTGCCTTCTAAGATACGCAGGAAATTGCATGCTGCCAGCATCTGGCCATGTTGATTACGGGCAATGTGAACTTTGGGATCAAAGACATCAAACACTCCTCGCAAAGCTTCAAAGGTCATGGCCGAACTGATGTCCGCCATCTTTAGCAGTTGAATGGCATCATAGCAAGCCAAAGCTCCGATAGCCGTGAGGACTTGAGTACCATTGATCAAAGCCAGTCCTTCTTTTGCTTGTAAAGTAATCGGGGATAAGCCGCATAAGCGCAATGCTTCATCAGAAATCATCTTCTTCCCTTGATACATACACTCACCCTCACCAAGTAAGGTCAGTACCATGTGGGATAAAGGAGCCAAATCACCACTGGACCCCAACGACCCTTTCTCGGGAATCAGAGGTATGATTTTATGATTGATGCAATCTGCCATCAGTTGTAATACGGACAATCGGATTCCTGAAAGCCCTTTGACTAAGGCATTGATTCGCAATAGCATGGTTGCTAATACGACATCTTCCGGTAAGTGGTTCCCCACTCCACACGCGTGAGAGCGAATAAGATTTGCCTGTAGCTGTTCGATTTGATCTCCTGTTATCACGATATTGCTGAATTTGCCAAACCCGGTCGTAATGCCGTAAACAACTTTCCGGTCGCTGACCAGTCGCTCGACGTAGTCCCGCGATTTCTGAATGCCTGCATGTGTCCTTGGGTCTATAAAGACGGTCGCCTGATGTCGGGCTACCGCAATGACTTGATCAAGCGTTAAATTGCGTCCATCGATTTTTATTTGTTCCATGATTTCCCTCTACTGTTCTGTTTATTCTATTATATCAAAAGATAACCGTCTCTCCCAAATGAAAAAGCGCTTTACGCGCTTAATGATGGTGACCGTTGTGTTGTCCGTGATTATGATCGTCTCCATGGTGATGACCGCAGTCCGTATTGGCATCGACGAGTTTTCCGGATAAATACAGATGAACTGCTTCTTCAACGTTTCCGTTGACACCGGAATACACTAGGATATCCGCCTTTTGTAACAATTGCTTGGCCCCGGTTCCGATCCCGCCGGCAATAACGATATTGACTCCGTATTGCATCAACATCGCAGGCAACTGTCCGTGACTGTGTTGGGCCGGGTTGATGATTTCTTCTACGGAAGTGACCGCATTGTCAACGATCGTAAAAACTTTAAACTTTTCGCAATGACCGAAGTGTTGTGATACTTCCTCTTGCATACTGGCTACAGCGATTTTCATGTGTTTTCCTCCCTTTTTAATTTGTGACGATGTCTGCGACAGCAGTTTACATGATCATATTCTGCTTCTTCCGCAATTTTAATATCTCCACCCTCAATGACAAGTCGCTTTCCATTGATGAGTGCATCTGCCAACTTACGGCGGGCCATAGCATAAATGGAGACAACTGATGTGCGGGCAATATTCATTGACAGAGCACATTGCTCTTGCATCAACCCTTCGAAATCAATCAAACGAATCGTCTCGTACTCATCGATGGTCATAATCACGATTTCGTCGGATAAAACGTGGCGAGGCAAAAACTCAGTGGCAGCGGGTAAGCAGCACACCCTTCGAAATTTTCTTGGTCTTGGCATATTCCCTCATTTCTGACATATGTCATTTACTATTTCATCATACGCCAAGTAGGTGCTTTCGTCAATATGCATCGGTTGAAAACTTTAATCAATCATGTATAATGTATTTAGTTATTAAGGGGTATGTATTCAATGGATTTTGAAAGAGTCGCATTTGCTTTTATGTTGACGCTGTTTGCGGGTTTGAGTACCGGTATCGGTAGTGCCATCGCATTTTTCGCAAAAAGAACCAACACCAAGTTTCTGTCAGTCAGCTTGGGGTTTTCGGCTGGTGTGATGATTTATGTGTCGATGGTCGAAATTTTTTTCAAAGCTCAGGAGTCTTTGATAAGTACCTTGGGGGAACGCTTGGGCTCGTGGGTCAATGTCCTCTCTTTTTTTGGTGGAATGCTTTTGATTGCATTGATCGATAAGTTTATACCTAAAGCTGAGAACCCCCATGAAATACGAAAAGTTGAAGATATCAATATCAAAGAACCGGACAAAGACAGTTTGATGCGCATGGGATTGTTTACCGCATTGGCTGTCGGAATTCATAACTTCCCGGAAGGCTTGGCTACTTTTGTCTCTGCATTAAAAGACCCGAAACTTGCCATTCCCATTGCTGTGGCGATTGCAATTCACAATATTCCCGAAGGAATCGCAGTTTCGGTGCCTATATACTATGCGACAGGAAGCAAGCGCAAAGCTTTTTTCTACTCGTTTCTATCCGGACTGTCCGAGCCTGTCGGTGCACTGGTCGGCTATCTGATTTTAATGCCGTTTATGAATGACACGATTTTCGGGATCTTATTTGCCTCGGTTGCCGGGATCATGGTCTTTATCTCTCTGGATGAGCTGTTGCCTTCCGCTCAGCGCTATGGTGAACATCACTTATCGATCTTCGGTATGATTGCGGGAATGGCTGTGATGGCCTTGAGTCTGTTATTGTTTATCTGACCGTGGAAACACGGTTTTCTAATGAAAAAATCCGTTACCGGATTTTTTTACAAACATAGATACATGAGGTCGCATTGAGTTGCACCTTTTTTACGGATGCAAAGATAGGGCTCAGTTCTGAATCGATCGTGCGGATGAAATTGAAGTAATCACCGTGCTCAGCCCATTCGATCAAATCGATGTACCAGCGGCGTGTCTGATTGAACTCAACAAGAATGACGAGATTTTTGCTGATGCGGTTCATCTCACCTAACATCTTTAGTCGCAGATCTTTCGGTAATCCATGAGCCACAAACGAAGCCGATACCATGTCCATTGAACTATCTTCAAAAGGTAAATCATTGGCGACAGATGCCTGTTGAAAATCAATTGACAATCCTTTCGTCCGTTTCTTTGCCTGCATCAACATCTTTTGTGAGCTGTCGATACCAAAGGTTTGAAAACCATTTTTCGCATATACGGCACATAAAGCGCCGGTTCCGCAACCAACATCAAGAACCTTACTTATCGAAGATAAATCCTCAGTCTCATCCAATCGTTTCAAAGCTATCTCGTACCCTTTTCTTTGTTTATGAAAAAACCAGCCATACATATTGGCAATTTTGTCAAACAATCCGGTATGTTTATCGATGACTTCCATAAGCCTCCTAAAGCCAGCCGTTGACAAGAATCAAATAAACAATGACTCCTGCCGAGATGCTTAGCAATGTGTTGTTTTTAAAATGATGAACGATTGCGATGACAACCAACGACAACAGTTCATATAGACCATAAGGTGATTGATTTATTCTTGTATCTTTCAATGCATAAACCACCAGCATCCCCATGGTCGCATAAGGTAATCGCTGACCCAAATAGGTGACGACTTTGGGAATCGGTTTATGTTCAGGAAAGGCTATAAATGGTAAAAAACGAGTAAACACTGTTGACACGACCATCATTCCAACGGTGATAAGCATTTGATTACTGCTCATGGTACTCTCCTTTGGACGGATTGAAAATGAATATGAGTACGACGATCAAAATCATAGCCACAAGCAGAAACTGAGCGCGGCTGAAGATTGCCAAGGAAAATGCAGTCGCAAATACACCAATCAAAAGGTTCTTGCGATTTTCCTTCTTTTTCCACTGATTCAAGAATAGTACGAAAAACAGTGCAGTCAATACAAAATCCAATCCGATGATATCATCGGGTATCCAGGCTCCCAGCAGATGTCCGCTAAAACAAGCCAACTGCCAATAACTGTAACAAAGCAGATTGACGAAGAAGTAATACCATCCTGAATCAATGTCCTCACTCGGTTGTGATGCTACATTGATTGAAAAAGCTTCGTCTGCTAACGAGAAAATCATAAAGTTCTTCTTAACTCCAACATTTCGATACTTGCCTAACAATGCTACTCCGTAAAATACATGACGGATATTGACCAGCAAGGCCAAAAGCAAAGCCGCGATGGGATTAAAGGCAGAAGTGAGCAAGGAAATTGAAGCAAATTGAAGTGCCCCCGCAAAAACGGCAGAGCTGATCAATACTGTCCAGATAATGGAAAACCCCTGGTTGCTCATTAAAAGTCCATAGGCGACACCCAAAAACAAATAACCGGTCAACACCGGTAAGGTTAAGGGAAATGCGGCTTTCAGAGCTTTCAATTTCATGGGTGACCTCACGATTGTTCATACATTACCAAAATATCACACAGGTTTCAAGATGAAAAAAGAAATCTCGCGATTTCTTTGTGAAAACTGTCTATTTCATTTTTTGTTTGAGCTTCGCTTGTTGGTTTCTCGCATTTTCATCCAACCGATAAAGAACGATTTCCTTAATTAAATCGTATGGGATCGGTTTATCCAACGCAAACTGAACAGCACCTTTTGAATACCTCAAACCGAAAAATCGGTTTTTAAACGTTTCGATACCCTCCGGTCCGGGGTAGAAACCGATGTGATGAGTATGAGCCGCAAAATGCACGAGATTCCCGTAGTATTTGTAGGTCGGCATTTGATAGCTGATCGTCTCTTGTGTTTGTGGGGCAATCTCTTTGATAAATGCTCGGATCTCTTTCAAAATAACCTGAACTTCCGGTTCAAACTGCATGATGTATTCTTCGACAGTTTCTATGGTTTTCATCTCCATTTTCCTCTCCTTTATTGAACGATGCGCTCATCAATGCGTCTAGCGACACTGACAGTGTACGGGGTAAAATAGCGGTTCCAGAATCGGTATGCGGCAGGATTGATGGCTTCATAATCGACTCCGCATAAGTGATATCCATGCTCCATCAGCCAACGCTGCACCTCATCCAGCAACAATGAAGCAACACCCATAGAACGAAAACTCTGCTCAACATAAGCGCCGGTCACATTCATGACTTTGCTGTAAAGCGACACGACTGTCTCACCTTCCGGTTGAATGCGAATATAGCCCACGGCTTTATCCCCTTGATATGAAATCCATAAATGATGCTCGGGTTGACTAAACCAATGTGTAATGTCAGTTAGCGCATCTTCCGAAAGTCTTGGCATAAATATCGGCGAATACCCGTAATAATCATGGTGTTTTCCGTGAATCAAAGCAATATCCGCCAAGTCACTCTGTGATGCTTTTTTGATGGTGACTCCGCTGACTGCACCGTAAATACGCTCAGATTTACGCATGGCATCGATGCAACGCATGCCGTAGCCGTGTACGAAAAATTCATCGATTAAGCCTAAGTCATGAGCCAACACCGAAACTGCAAACGACAAGTACCCCTGATCGACCCATGTTTTCAATGAATATTCGAGCATTTTGGTATAGATCATCCGTCGATGCTCTTTTTTCGCGGTATGACCGATCATTGGAGAAAAGACTCCCTTCACAGGTCCAAAAAGCTGATTCACTGACCAGCCGAGCATATATCCCACAAGTTTTTGATCACTAAATGCCATGACTCCGCTGCCATTTTCGAATAGCTGATTGATAGAATCATCAATCAAGTTCTTCATCTCTTCATCTTTAGGCAAAAAAGGCATTGAATATACTTCTTCCAAATAGGTCTGCCAAAAAAGATCGACTGCTTCCTTACAGAAAGTTTTATCTGCTGCCAAGATTTCAATTTTCATGTGTTCTCCTTTATGAAGATAGACAATAACCTCTACTTGATAACTCCTGCTTAAGTATACGGCTTTCTGATTACCGTTAGCGATGGCCTAGAGCACAAAATCAAAAAGTTTCGATTGATAACGAACTACTAAACAAGCGTTTGCTTTCTAAAAGTAACATATTTCTTATGATCGGTATAGATGATTTGAAGATTTACTTTTTTGGCAAGTATCTCAAATGTCCGATCCGTAAAAAACGAAATATGACTGCGATCGCGGATGTAGTGCCAGTCCAAAAAGTCTGTATCGTTATTGGCATGAAAATGTGTCATGATCGCCAATATACCGTTTTCATTGATATGTTTAGCAAATAGTTTGAAATAGTGAATGGGATCTTCCAGATGTTCCAAGACTTCTGTCACAGTTATCAAATCATAGGTTTTATTGAGGTAACTGCGTATAGGCGAGTAGAACAAATCATATATATCCACTTGATACCCATAAGTATCTTGAAGCATGGTTGCAAGTACCGGTGATGGACCGCTGCCAAAATCCAAAACATATTTGCCATTATAAATATATGGAAACACCGCTTTATCAAGGAAAATATTGAAATACTGTACATACACAGGATCATCAATTGAGTTGTGATGGTAGTCATAAATGTCTTGTTGTGCTTGTGTTGAGATATGATCTTCCTTATCCTTCGAAATAAAACCGCAGTGATCACAACAATGATAAACACCGAATTTCGGATGATTGATTTGTCGGGTTGCAGTTAAGCATACCTTACACAAATTATTCATCTCAACTCTCCCTGTTGCCGGTTAGTCGCATCGTTTCTGCCAAGGCTTTCTCTTTTTCCGGTTGAACCTTAAATGCGACATAAAGATTACCCAATGAGAAAAACGCAGCCAAGAAGAATACCCATTGGCTTCCCCACACAGACCAGACAAATCCACCGGCGATCGCCGCTACGATGGAGACCATGTGGTCGAGGCTGATGCCCATAGACAGAGTTGAAACCACATCTTCCTCATTAAATGCGATCGAACGAAGATATATCGACTTGACCATGCCGATTTGCATGGATAAGCGATCGAGGACAAACAGCAGATAGACGATCCAAATTGACCAGCCTTGAGAGGGCAACACTTTTGAGGTAATCCCCCAAACCACAAATCCATAAATAATATATACGCCAATAAAAGTCAATGCATCTACGTACATCATACGCTTGATTCCGTATTTATCCATCCATTGTCCGATTATGTTTAGAAAGAAAACCGATATGAATCCAACCGTAATCGCGAGCAATGCGAGGGTGTCGGCTTTTTTAAGTAATAAATCAACGATGACCCAGGTTCCGTAAACATAGGCTACCTGCTTTTGAACACCATGCAAAATCGTCAACATATAGAAATAGCGATATTGTCTGTGAATGACCAGTTTGTTTTTTCGAGAGTACTTTTTAATACCACCGATACGTCTTATCATAATGATCGTGATGATCAAGGCAAAAGTAAAGGCCATTGCCGATACCAGAAAAATCCATTTGACTGATGTTGCAAACGAGAAGAATCCGTAACGAAACCCGAAGAATACCAATAAAGCGGCGACTAAATTAAAGGCGGCACGAGTGCTGAAAAACTGTCCCATTCGCTTGCCGACTTGATTGGGTTCAGCCAATGACATCCCGATGGCATCTTGCAATGGCATAAACATATGCATTCCCATCGAGTTGATAAATAGAAATATAAGCATGACCGCAAATGTTGGAGTAAATAATCCTAAAACAGTGACTCCGATGATCGACAAAATCTGTGCGATGAACGCGGTCTTTAAATCTCCTAAAAACCCCAAAGCACCAATCACAACGGCACATAACAGGCCCGGAAGTTCACGTGGAAATTCAATCAGTCCTCGTTGAAATGCGGTAATCTGATATACTTCTTTGAAATAGTTAGAATATACACCATCACTGAGGCCATTGCCCAAAGCCACCGCGGCCACCAAAACAAAGAACAAAAATACCCCAGGCTTCATCTGCTTAATTTTTTGAGTGATCATCGTCATGTAAAGCCTCTTTCTGAAAATCCGATAGGTGTATTATCTCACTAAATCAGTCATATCGAGAATGAAATTCCAGGTTTTTTCGATGATTTCATTGATTAAAACCTCTGTATCATCGAAATCAGGTTCACTATTCAATGTCATCGAAATAATTGAATCAACTCCCGGTCCTAATTCAGTCAGTGAGTATGTCCCTAACTCTTTTTTTCTTAGTTGATGGTGGATCGTTGATTGAATCTTGCGGTTGCGAGCTACCAGCCACGCTTCAAATGTATGGCTTTCGTGCAAATACACGATGGAAACTCGCAAATCCAACTCCGATAGTACAGAGGGCTTTACGGATATAAACGTCATATCCATAAATCCCGCGTAAAGAGAACCGGATGGCGTCGTTGGGTAACGACAATCCCATGTCGTTTTCAGTCGGGAAATTGTATCCATGATGCCACGATAAGCTTTCTGGATGTGCCCCTCATTCAGAGATTCATTGTATTTTTCAATGTGACAGTTCATATTTTTCATGATTATCTCCATATATCGATAATTCTATCCTATCACTGCATCACTAAAATTACCACAGTCAGCTCAATGCCAATAGAATAATATGATTTGATATGAATCAAAATCAGGCATATACTTAAAAAAAAGGAGGATGTTATGGAAATCAATGAAATCTTAAAACAACTCTCAACTTTGAGTAATGAGCGAACCAAGAAACATTATATGAGTAATGGAGCGAAGGAGCCGGTATTCGGCTGCACGATCAGTTCGATGAAGCCATTGTTTAAGCAGTTAAAGTTCAATCAGAAACTGGCTGAACAGCTCTATGCAACCGGCAATTATGATGCCATGTATTTAGCAGGAATGATTGCGGAACCTAAAAAGATGACGATGCAGGATTTCGACCGTTGGATCGATCAGGCATATTTTTATATGATTTCTGATTTTATCGTTTCTGTCACACTTGCGGAAGCGGATATTGGTGAACGAGTTGCGGGGAAGTGGATTGAAAGTGAGGTAGAATTGACAGCATCGGCCGGGTGGAAAACGTATGAGTGGATGTTGGGTACTCGAAAAAATGAAACATTCGATCAAACCCGATTAAAAGAGTTGATTGAGATAATTCCTGTCAGATTTGATTCTCAGCCTGGCCGGGTACAATCTTCTATGATCGATTTTCTTCAGGCTGTATCAATATCGTATCCACCGTTGCATGAGGAAGCAATAAAAGTTGCACAAATACTAGGAAGAAGAGAGATTCGTTTGAGTGAATCCAAAGTTTGGGTGGTCGATCCATTGAAAGATATATTGAGTGAAGTAAACAAAGGACGTTTGGGTTTCAAGCGCAAACATGTCCGCTGTTAAGCAAACGCGCAAGCCGTAGCCTGCGCGTTTTTTTAATTGGATCTTCTGATTCTAATGCCTACATTCAATGCATTGAGTATTCCGGTGAAAATCAGCAATATTCCGGAAATATTGGTCACAACCTTACTTGTATCCAATAAGGCCGACATATCATTGATGTCAATCAAATACTGATGATACATCATCTGAAAGAATATAGCGATTGCACAAACCGCAAAGCTCAGTGCCGCCAAACCAAAACTTGATTGAAGATATTTCTTTCGAAAAAACAAAAGCCCGACAATTGGCAATATCCACGCAATCGATCCTAAAATCAAACTCCCCACATTAAGCCATTCCATAAGACAGTACCTTTCTGTTTTTTTATATTTCAAGCAGCATTCTTCAGAAGAAGATTGGAAACGTAAATGTCACGATTGCTGCCCAAACTCCGTACACCGGTAAATACTCCGTGATTACCCTCTGAATCTTATATGAGTTCACGTTGTTTTGAATAAAGTGAATATATACATACAATATCCGAATCAAATGAACAAGGATGATCAAATTGATTCCTAAAACAGCCAACCGATTTGCGGATATGCCATATGAAGATAACCGCAACAGGATAGCCGATAAAGCTATACCATCGATTATAATTGCCAGAACAATCAATATCGCCACATTGTAATCGAAAATATTCCTCATCTCGTTGCTCTTTCGTTCACTGATTGAAAATATAGAAATCGCCAAAACGACAATCAGGATGATATTAAAAAACAGAAGGAAATCCCGGTCAACGAAGGGATTTTTTCCGATTAACACCATTGTAATTAAAAAACAGGACAATGTCAATACCATCAAGGGGCTAAAGAGTCGGGCAATGACCGGGGCTATATTTTTTGTGATGCTTAAGTTGCGAGACACTAAATAGAATCCGACAACAGATAAGGACGAAGCTCCAAAAAGCACGATATTTTCCATGTAAAACTCAGAAACATCCAATCCGGCAAACTGAAACAGTTGAATAGTAATAAATGCCAAAATCAGACCACTGATCGCCATGATAGCATATAAGATTACAAATTCACCATTTACCTTTAGAAAAGATAAGCGATGATTTACCTTCTTCCAGTGATCCCCGGTAAATGATAGTCCTGCAATCATCCAAAGTACGATGGGTACGTGCAGATAAGACAGAAGTATACCATCTGTAACGGGTTGAGTTAAGAGATTGATAAAAATGATGGATGCAACAATAGTAACAACAGCGAATATTCTGATACTTCTTTGCATGGGTCTATGATACAAGAAATAAACAATGGTGAAAATAGCGACTCCGAAAATAAGGTTGACGGGTGCTATCAAATTGAGTTCTGTAAAGTGCAGTATGATTCTTGTGGCAATTCCTGCCATCAAAGAACAAACAGCCATCAGATGAAATTCTTTGGTAAAAAATACTTTATTTTTATCAGTCAATGTCTTTTGAAAGTTCAGTCGTTGATTCCAAACCGATAATACTGGACTATCGGGCTGACTTTTGTAAGCAAATGAGAATTCCTCAATAAATAAGTCAGGATCATTTCGATATAATCGCTCAAGATTTTCAGGGTTATCTATATTTTCAATGACTTGATTTTTCATTCCATCACACTTTCTGAATCTGACTTCTTGCCACCGACTTAATTATACTTAGTTCACCATCATTGTCGAGCAGAACCATCAATGACTATGGAAAAGTAATCTACTCAAAAGTAAAGTCAGCTTGATTTTATCCAACTAAATACATACTCAATATTTACTGGCATGTCAATATGGGGATCGATATCCCAAACAAATTGTCCTCTTATTCCCTTTTCTGCCGTTGCAAGGTCAAAGTGTGCCGCGGCGATTCCCATGTCGATTCTTTGAATATCGTATGGAAATACATCACTGTATCCAGGGGATTTGAACTGATAAAAATGCCAGACACCGTCTTTTAACAATATTCGCCACGGTTGCTTATTGGATGCGGATGGCGCAAGCCGGACCATTTCAAGAGCAAAGGTAAATTCATCCGCCTGTTCTTTGGTCAAAGGTGTCTGAAAATCATTTATGAAAAACAATTTGTCCCAATCGAAGCGTTTATGTGCCTGAATAAATGTGCGCATCACTACTTCTTGCAAATGTCTGCGTTCTTTAGCATAGCCAAACGGTGTTATTGCCGGCAATACCTCATCCGATTCGATACTAAGTGCTAATGAGAATCCTTTGCGATCAAAGGTGCCTCCAAGCCAACAAGTCCCAATATCAAGTTGCGCAAGGTAAAGCATGATTGTTTCCAGCTGATACCCCACGGCTACCAGTGCCAAAGGGACCGGTTTGACGCTTGCACCCAAATAATGTTGTGCTCCTTTGATTACTCCGTATGTACCCAGTTTCTGGCCTTCACCGGAATCGTTCAAGTCGAAAAAATGGAAATTCACATGTTGGCTAAAGGGATTATCCGTGTTGCTTACAAATTCCTTAATTTCTGACATTTTAGTTTCTTCAATCCGCATATCCGCGTAATTTCTGACACTGATTCGTTTTTTCACAGCGGATTCAATGGGGAGTTTTTTGTTCATAAATATCCTGCTTTCTTAGATTGCGTCTGATTCCTGTTGGTAACATCATACCTTTTACTATTATAACCGAATTTTAACAGTATCATCGATAAATGGTTTGTTGCTAAAAGAGTGTATAATGGAATTATATTACAACAAATGGAAATGATGAGGCACAATATGAACAACGGGATACTTTTTCAAGGTTTTGAGTGGTATCTGCCGGATGACGGTAACTATTACAAAGATATGCTTTTAAAGCTCGACGAACTTGCGAAAATGGGAATTACAGCCATCTGGCTACCACCTGTCTGTAAAGGTACGTGGACCAACGATACAGGTTACGGAGTCTATGATTTGTTTGATTTGGGTGAATTTGATCAAAAAGGCGCAGTCAGAACGAAGTACGGAGTAAAAGAAGATCTGAAAATCCTTATCGATGCCATTCATCAACGGGGGATACAAGTCTATGCGGATGTGGTTCTCAATCATAAAGCCGGTGCGGATGGCTCCGAAAGATTTATGGCCGTAAAAGTCGATTCTAATGACAGAACCAAAGAAGTCGAAGAGCCACGGGAGATTGAGGGATGGACAGTCTTCAGGTTTCCGGGCAGACAAGGTAAATACTCAAAGTTTGAATGGAACTTCCAACATTTTACCGGTGTCGACTTTGATTATCTGACGGGTGATAAAGGCATATACAGGATCCTAGGCGAAAACAAGGGGTGGAACTGGGGTGTATCCAGTGAGTTTGGGAATTTTGATTATCTCATGTTTGCCAACATCGATCACGCAAATAATGATGTCAAACAAGAACTCATACGCTGGGCAACCTGGTTTGTTGAGGAGCTTCATCTGGATGGCTTCAGATTGGATGCGATCAAACATATCGACAGCACCTTTATGAATGAATTCTCCAATCATCTAAAAACGAAGTTTGGTGATAAATTCTATCTTCTGGGCGAGTACTGGGATCTTAATATCGATGCGAAACAAAAGTATCTGATAGATACGGAATACGATATCGAACTTTTGGATGTCGGACTTCATTTTAACTTGTTTGAAGCATCTAACCGTGGCGGGGATTATGATTTAAGGACCATTTTCGACAATACAGTTATCAAACTAAATCCATCGAAAAGCGTTACATTTGTTGATAACCACGATTCTCAACCTGGTCAGTCACTGAATTCGTTTGTTGAGGGTTGGTTCAAAGAAATAGCCTACGGTTGTATCCTTTTAAGAAATGAAGGATATCCGTGTATATTTTATGGTGATTATTATGGTATCGGTGGTGATCGGTCAAGCGGTATAAAGGAGAAACTTGACGTATTATCTATGCTTAGAAAAAATCATGCTTACGGCAAACAGGATGATTACTTCAATGAACCTGATCTGATCGGATGGGTCAGACACGGCGATCAGGATCATCCACACAAACTTGCAGTCGTCATCTCAACCAAAGAGAGAAAAACGATTCGGATGTTTCTTGGTGATGCTGAACATGGAAAAGTATATGCTGACTTTACCGGGAACTGTTTGGATAAAATCACCATCGATGATCAAAACTATGGGGAATTTCCCGCAGAACCAAAAAGCATTTCGGTCTGGGTGGAAGATGGCACAATTCTAGAGTGACCCATTTAAAATGATCCGATGATTGACTTGATTTAATAATCACTATACATCACTTATAGTCAGATGAAACTCTAGCTGTTTCGTCTGATTTTTTGAGTAACAATTATGCTCAAAAGAAAGGTTGATCTATCCTTTCAACTCATCAACGATTTTACTCAACTCGTTTCTAGCCCAACTTTCAAAATTGGGATCGTTATACTGACGATATGGACATTCAATGACCATCAATAAAAACAAGTAGAATTTGTATAGTTTTATTCTTATCTGCTCAGACTCATTTAGGATTTTTTTACCAATGTATTGACTCATAAAAAATTCATTTCCATCTAGAAATCCGCATACTGATTCCAATAAAGGATCTCCATAAATCGCTCTTTCACAGTCAATAATGCCTTTGATTGCATAACTAACTGGATCAACGAATATATTGCCATCCCATAAATCTTTATGCAGAAGAGATGGGGAATCCACAAATCCTAAATTTGATTGATTTTTTTCTACAATGCAAAGTGCTTGTTTTTTTGTAACGGGCAAATTCACATTCTCGGACTCGGCATCGTCCATTAAATCTAAGATCATCATTTCAAAACACTTGTACCACTGATCGTATCTCCGGTTTTCAATATTGATGAAGCCAAAATAATCTCCCTTTATATTTTGGATCTTTCTGCCATATTTACCCAAGTCCGATCCAACATTTTGTAAATGTTCTTCAGTCATACTATCTTTTACTTTGTTTAAAGGTATACCTTCCATATACTCCATAAAGAAATAATCACTATCTATCAACATTCTTCCATCATCATAAAATAGAACTTTCGGAACAGGAACATCACCTTTTTCGGCAATCAGATTTAAAACAGAAACTTCTGCTTTCATAAGATTCTTCTCATATCTAAGCACTTTCACATCGTCTTTCGGCGATATTTTCAGCACTACTTTTTTACCGCTGCTCAGTTGAATCAAATAACTGTTATTAAAGTATCCGTCCGTCAGTTCTGTCATCTGTTCTACTTCGTATCTGTCTTTAAATGCAAATCTAACCAGACGCTCAATTTGATCTTTTTCTAGTTTCCGCTTTGTGATGCTTTCCATTTTTTCCTCTTTCTAACGCGCTATTTCATTTCCAAAGTCAGCTTCAGTAATGACTTCAGATTGAAAATACTGTTCTTGAAATCGAATCATATCAATGATTTCTGATTTAGTGAACGACTTATCTGTAGGCGCAACGACCCATTTATCTTCAATATCATTCAAACGATGAACGATTGCGATAATGACTCCCGAAAACTCATCGACGGGTTCATTTACTCCAAGAACGTAGGCATCTTGCTCTTCTTTATCAAAGGAAAAAAAACCCTCAATATAACCGTAGTTGATCGGGTAATATAGATCTTTGTGTACAGGATGATAACTTCCAAGGGGTCTGTCTATGATCACTCTTACGATTTCACCAATCATATGTCACCTCTATGTTTTTGTTTGATATCCAATCTCACACCATTGATGTTTCCATAAGTATTTTAACATCCATTTGTTTCTATGCGATATATTTTTGTTCAATTTACCTCGACAACCCATCCAAAACTGAATGAGCACAAAAAAGACTTACTGTTTACCAGCAAGCCATTGAGAATGCTTTTCTAATTCAATGAGTCTTGTTTTTTGATCTTTTTATCTACGCTTTTTAGTTCTGTTGCATCGATTTTTCCAAACCAGACATTCAGCTTTTCTTTCGATTTTTGCTTAACTTCTTCATCGACATACATAGCTACCGCTACAAGTGCACCGGCTAACGCGGAAAGATCATCCGTGTAACCGACAAACGGGATAAAGTCAGGTATAAAATCAATGGGTAGTATGAAGTATCCCAGAGCACCGACAATCATTGATTTAGCCCACATCGGAGTCGTCGATTTTTGTAAGGTATAGTACAAAATAAGAGCGATATATATTATTTTGATTCCAGCGGCTTTCGCAAATTTTAAGATCTTCTCAAAAAGTTTGGTTTCGGAATATGCTTTGGTGTACTTCTGGTCTTTTAGATGTTCTTTTATGTCCATTTGATACTCCTTGTTGCATTGTTAGATTGCATGCGCATTATACCATAATTAACGCCTCATCATTCAACAATAGGTTATTACTCATAAAGCTTTCACTTCATGAAATTTTATGGCTCCTTATATGAAAACGATACTATGCGTCATTTTTGCTCATTCCAAATAAATTTTGGCTCATCCAAAGATCTAATAATGAATAGGAACTTCCTTCTGCTGACCTGAATTTTTTACCTGTTATGTGCTTACATTTTTACGTTAAATGTTTTGCCAATCGCTTAGACAAAGCAATGATTGTTAGAATTGGGGGTAACCCTGGAGCCTTTGGAAAAACACTGGCATCACAAACATACAAATTATTAATTTTTGTCTGTAGGTTGGTATCAACGACATGCCCGATTGCAGCCGTACCACCGGGATGTGCTCCTGCTGGCTGCGTTTCGACAAATGAATCTGGATCGACACCTGCTTTTACAAGAATTTCCCTTGAAATAGATGTGCCCTGTCTGATTTTTTCCAAATCCGATTCAGTCAAATCCTTTGAAACAGAACCATCGGGATAAACTCTTCCTGTAGCATCATCAGATATCTTGGTCATTATCCCTAAAATCCTTTGTGTTGGTAACGAGAACCCCTTGACCCCTGCTTCCAAAAATCTCAACTGCCGAGGGTGATTGACACAAGGTGATAGCATAAATCCTTTACTGTTGTGAAATTCCAAATTGACCATCGACATTTGGGGTTCTTTTATAAGATTGAGATTTTCATGGATTCCATATGTAGTCACTAATAGATCGATAAAAAGATTGGACCCTGCTTCTAGTATACCTGAAGACTGAAGTATGACTGGTGTCGCTAAACCTCCAGCCGATAGAATAACTGTATTTGCATAAAATGTAACCTCTTTATTGGAAGAACTGGCTGTAACCCCCACCACTTTTCCGTTCTCTGAGATAACATTTTTAACGGAAGTATTGTACATGATTTTTACCCCATTATCCAAGGCTTCATTCAAATATTCTACTGGTGTCCATTTTGCCCCTGTTTTACATCCGAGCATGCATAAGCCGCATCGGATACACTTTTTCGAGTCGATTGCCTTCATCATGGGATCCATAGAGTACCCTAACTCCTTAGCAGCACTCGCGATAGTTCTTGAACCTTCTGAAATAAGTGAATCGTCAAGAGGTGCCACATGGAGTTCTTTTTCAGCTTCAAGAAATTCATCATTTAAGTCGATTCCCATTGATTTAAAATCACTTTCTAAGCACCTGAAGAAATTACCTGCCGACACAAAAGCACTTCCTCCTGCCATAAAAGCCCTCCATATCGTAACACCTTCCTTTGACTTTTTGGGTATTTTTGTTGCTTTGTTTACATCAAAATACCTCGCACTATCCATAAATGTACCGTAGCTTTTTTCCATTTCCCCCTTCTCAATTACAAGGATACTTTTACTCTTTTTGCTCAATTCTCTTGCTATTGTGGCTCCACCAACACCTGCGCCAACAATTATGTAGTCAAATCTTTTTTCCATCATTTTGACCTCCTTACAAGTCAATAGAGATAAAACGAAATACCAAAAATGTTTTGTAAAACACAAAAAACCATCCACCACATGTTTTTACGAACAGGACTTACTCAAAAAAGGGGATGATCGTTGCTTTCAGATTGGAATTGAATTTTGTAATTGATTTTAATTAAATGTCATAAAAAATTTATAGGTCTCAATCACAATTATCCTTCACTGTTTTGCCGAAGAGTTGCTTTGCAAAAAATTCATATGCTTTTGAGTTCAATTGCCTAGAATCAACTCATAAACTCGATTCTCTATTAGGAAAACCGAATTTCTGACATACATTTTATAAGGCTCACACGTTATTCTGTAACTTAATTATATCTCGATATCATACTTTTTTTTGCTATATATCGAGAGCAATCTGAGAATTGTTTTTAATTACCTGATCCATTATCAATCTTGATTCCAAACAAAAACATCTAAAAATAGATGTTTCGATTCAAGATAATCATTTGTAGTTTACAAGGAAACAAAACTTATCCTGCTTTTTTAGCCTTTGCGTTCTTTTCTGCTTTCAATCGATCCATTTCAGTATTAATGAATGGAACCAGATAGTTCATCCCCAATATCGCAAAGGTTGTTCCTTCAGGAAGCCAACCCCACAAACGGATTGCCATGACGAGCAAACCGATACCAATCCCGAATATCCAACGGCCTTCGTTTGACTTTGGAGAGGTGGCTGGATCTGTTGCCATAAAAAATGCGGCTAGTATCGCACTACCAGAAAATAGATGAAACAGAGGATTTTGTCCGACAAGCAACGCTACAACCGCCATTGCAGACAGATAACCGGCAGGTATGCGCCAATTGGCAAACTTCTCGCGAATGATATACGCTCCTCCCAATAATAGCAATATCGCTGATACTTCACCTATACTACCCCCGATGTTACCGATAAACAAATTTAATATTGAAGCTGTTTCTCCCGATGCTCTGAATACTTGTAGCGGCGTTGCTGCTGAAACCATATCCACAGGAGTTAACCATGGGGACATAGCCGTAGGAAAAGCCAATACGAGAAAAAGTCGTCCAAACAAAGCTGGGTTGAAGAGATTTTTTGGAAAGCCGCCAAACACTTGTTTTCCAAAGACGACACCCACAAAAGTGGCCGCAGCCAAAGCAGATAAAGGTGTTGATGGAGAGACTGATAGTGCCAAAAGCAAACCTGTTACGATGGCTCCTCCATCTTTAAATGTGTATTTTCTCTTAAATACAAGCTGAAATAATGCCTCAGATCCTACAGCAACGATAACTCCAACCAAAATAAGGTAAACAGCTTTCTCTCGATAAAAATAGACAGCCAAAATGGTAGCTGGTAGCAGTGCAAGTAACAACGTTCGGAAAATTTTTAACATACCGTTTCTGCTCTTTAATGATCAAAAGCGATCATCAGATGCTTTCCCCTTTCATCAATTTTAACAAATAAGATTATATCATAATCTCCTATTTTTGACTTTCAATAAACTCGGTGAATCAAGCAAAATTGTAATTAATGGTCGTTAAGCTCTAATAGATCCATTATGTATCTTGATCGAGACATAATTTGTGTAGCAATAACAGCAATACTCACCCTTATTATGTTACTGATACTATGCATCCTCTCTGGATAACACATAAATTGGGGGTTTCATCACAATCACTTGAATGAAATCATAACTTCGGCTAAAAGAGGCCAATGAGAAACCAATATGTGCTATTTTAAATTGACTGTAGCGACGAAGTTTGTCATATTACTTTTCCATTAGGGACTCTGCCTTTAATAACTATTGGCAACATTGTAATGACAAACGCTCTAAATATGCATTTCTCTGAAGTACCATATAATAGTTGAAAACTAAGTTGATCGATGATTTCAGTCATTGTAAAGAGATAAGGAAAATTGTTATTTAATGTGATACCAAAACTCCACCCAAAATAGGTATAAAAGATAAAACATATTTCCTTCCAATCTCTATGGTTCCCCTTCCAAAACCGGATTCATTTATTTCCTGTAATTTTTCCTTATAAATGGTTCTTCAATGCTTTCATCAATAAGTAATTTGTATTTATGAGGATGACGGTATGCATTGCCATGTACTTCATGACTTCTATACTCTCTGATTTCATCAACAGGAAAGTCAGCAATGTAAATCCCTTCTCTTTCACTGGCTTCAATAATAAGCGTATCTCTTGAACCGGGCTCGGAAGGTTTGTATGCGATCCCATCAAAAGCAATAGAATGACCGTTACAGTCGGGCTTCCCTGTCGGATAATTGACCGTAGCAATTCCAACCATGTTTTCATAGGCTCTTGCTCTTAGCTGTGAAATGCGGTTTATCTCCATAGGACATGCGTTTGGAACCAAAATAATCTCTGCCCCTTTTAGCATAAGAATTCTTGCACTTTCAGGGAATTCTCTGTCATAACAAATCATCACCCCTATTTTTACATTCCCTTCTTCTGTATCTAAATCGGCAACATAAAAATCATCCCCCGGTGTTAATCTGCATTCATCATCAAAATCACAAGTATGTACTTTTGCGTAAGTAAGTAACTTATTGCCAAAACGATCAAACAGGCATAAGGTGTTTCTTGGTAAAGGATCGACCTTTTCAAGAAAAGTTATTCCGATAGCCATATTGAGTTCTTTTGCAAGATTACCAAATGAACTGACAAATGAACTATCCTCGGTTAAAGCGTTTGATTGCAACTCAGCAATATCTTCCGGAATATGATAGCCAACACTCCACATTTCAGGAAACAATGCAATGTCTGCACCCATTTCCTTCGATTTTCTGCAATATTCCAGTCCTTTGTGAAGGTTTCCATCGAGTGTTTCTTCAGGCATCAATTGCAATAATGCGACTTTTAAACTTTTCATAGCCAAATCCCTCCTATCAAAACTATGATCTGTTACTCCACAACTACAGACACTGGATAATGATCTGAAAGATACACACCATCATGTACATCCGTCCACTTCTCTACCGATTTTAACTGAACATTACCACGTACAAAAATATAATCGATTTGAGGCGAATGATCATTCATTGATGACAGATTATCGCGGAAATAACCGTGATAGGTAATGCCGATGTCTTTTGTAAGACAGGCAAAATCGGGATATGATTTCATCACTGCCATCTCTTCGGATTCAGGCTCGGCGTTAAGATCCCCCACAAGAAAGGTCAGACTTTCCTTGTACATAGACACTGAATAGATGGCACGCATCACAAATTCAAGTTCTTTACGCCGTACAGCCGAACTTACATGATCAAGGTGCGTATTCACCACCCGAATGATCTTTTTGCTCTTTCGCTCCACTAGATAACATTCCGTACATAGCCGCGGGAAATTGCTTTGCTCAGGAAAACGACTCCCGACAACACTCGGTGTTTCGGAATGCCAAAAGTTGTTGAGCGCTATCAGAGAAAAACTATTTCTTCTATAAGCAATCGTCATTTGCTCTCCGTCAAGATTTTCATCCCGTCCACATCCGACGATATGATAATCCGGCAGTGAGTCATTCAACCATAATGCCATATGGGACATCACTTCCTGAAAACAGACGATATCCGGACTCTCATCAACCAGTTTCTCTAAAATATAAGGCTTTCTGAATTCAAAATCATTCTTTTGATCCACTCCGCAATCACAGCGGATATTGAATGTTACTATTTTCATATGGCTCACCCTTGTGGGAAAAAGAGTTATCCCACACCTCATCAAATACTTATAAGTAAGCTCCTTAACGTTATTAATACTCGCACATAAGCATTTCCTAATTTACTGACCGAATTCTATTTATAGGTTTTCTTAAAATCGACAAGAGAGAATATATCCTCAAATCTTTCATCCGAATAAACATCGAAAACCAGCGGGAAGTATTTCAGTTTCCCCATCTGTTTTGAGTCTGTTATCATTTGCTTAACCTCATTGTCAAGTTCAAGAGCAAGCGCATTTGCTCGGACCTTTTGAGGAACAAAGATCGTCACCTTAAAGAAACCCTGCCAAATGGATAACCAAAACATGGTTGTTTCTTTTTGCCCGCCTCTAACGCCCCTCCAATGATACAAACCTTTTGCCAGCCATGCTTTTCCATCCGTGTAATAACGCCAATTCATATGAATATCATGATTCTCAAGTTCATTGACAAACTTCATATAGGTATTGTATGCTCCTATGAGCGCATCTGAAATAACATCACTGGAAGGCGGAATAGCAGGATCTCTGAGTAATTGTTCATTAACTGTTTGCATCTTATAACCCTCCCTTGTCATTTCAAAATAAAAATTCAATGTCTTAACCAATTTTCCTCTACTTATAACTTTGAGTGCTTCGTGATAATCCATTGTTGATCGATAAAGTACTTCCACATTGCCATGGCATGTCCGTGACCAAGTTGATACTCATTTTTTAACCAATCCGTAAAAACCTTGGCCTTCATGTCTGCCGCCAAAACTCCTTGACGAAAAGCCTCATCTCTCATTTGCATGGGAGTCTTTCCGGTTTTCTTAGCAATGTTGTCCATATATGTTTCAAATGACATTATCGCTTCCTCCTTCAGCTAAGGCTTTTACACGCTCTAAAGCAAGTGGGAATCTGACATTAAACGTTTCTTCTTGTTCTGACGGAACATCCGTCTTTACAATTAATGTTGTAATGCCATTTTCTTCGATAAGTGAGTAACTCTCAAATCCACCCGTCCACTCATTCTTGCGTATTTGCTTTCCATCTTCAAATGTGTCAGCACTGTGTCTGAATAATACAAACTCATTGTATATAAGTTTCTCAATCAGATCTGTCACTCCATAACCATTTATGGAAGATATAAACTGAATTTCATTACCCTCTTCCATAACACCTTTCATATATGTGCCATCATCAATCATACTCGCCCAATCACGGAATGAAGCATCATTCCAGAGGGTCGACCAGACTTTTTCTTTCGAGGAAGTTATTTCGATTGAGAATATAGATTCTTTCATATATTCATTCCTTTCACATCGCGCATGCAACCATTGGCAATCGCATCTCTCTTTCCAAAAAACATACTCATTATCTTGTTTCAATATATGTTAAGACAATTATAACAATAGAAGGGAAATAAATCACTTGAGTTCAACCGACAAGTATAATAAATTTAGAATTTCTATGACAAAAAGACTTTTATCCAGAGAAAAAGAGAGGGGTAATAGTATTACATGATTTAATGACTTCAATCCTTGACTTAAATCCTGATGCCCATCATAAACATCAATAAATGACAAGAGGACTGTCTTTTTATGACTGATCTATCTACTGAAAATCCTGCGAATCAATGGCTTTTTAATCAAAATCGCACCTTCTGGACATAGTTCCTGACAACAATAACAACGGATACATCTATCATACTTATAGGAAGGCGGATTATTCTTTTTCCCGTCATGCCAGTCAACCGCTTTGGGATCGACAGGGCACATTTTCACACAAATACCACACTTGACACAATGCTCGGCCACGATATAGGGTCTGGGTGATACCGCATTTTTGACAAACTGCATTCCACCGCTCTTTTTAAAAGGTTTTTCAGGTTCTCTATTGACATCAAAATCCAAGGATACAAAATCTTCAATCGGATCCCCAAGAATTTCAATATCTTTTTCCAGATAGGTTCCTGCTCCCATTTCCATTCCAACTTTATTTGTCAGTACCATGGCAGGGTCCAGATTCATGAGTCGGCATTGTGTAGCATCAAGGGCAATCGGATCAGTTGAAAACAAAAGAACATTCATCTTCTTTGGAGTGCCTCCCTTAGGACCATTCCCTTCCATCGCAAAAATACCATCCATCACATAAAGTCTTGGATGAATGCAAGCATTCAGGTCGACCAGCATTCTGGCAAATTCATATGCATCCGGTACTTTTACGTGAAACTCACCTTTAAGTGCTCCGGGTATGCATCCGAATTGATTCTTTATCGCACCGGTAACCCGTTGAAATCCATGTGTCTTCATCTTTGGCAGACTGATGACTCCATCACTTTCCAAGACGGCATTTGCAATGATAAATTTCTTGTTCTGATAGCCCTCTGTAAAATGGACTTCTTTTCCCGATTTGAAGTCTGTTAGAGGGATATTAAGTTCTTCGGCGATCACGGATATCCCCGTCCGTTTCGCTGCTGATTCAGGACTTTGAAAAGCCGGAGAGTCTCCATAGGAAAGTATCGCACCCGCACGTTGAAGCACTTCCGATACAGCTCTGAACACAGCCGGATGGGTTGTAACACATTTTTCCGGTGGATCTGCGGACAGCCAGTTCGGTTTGACTAGAATCTTTTCGTTTGGACGGACAAACATCGAGGAGCCCCCAAGCAAGTCGAATCCTCTTTCAACAGCGTTTTTGACTTCACTGTATTCATAACTTTCACAATAGACGATCGCTACTTTTGACATATTGATATCCTCCTTTGGTAATCATTTATACTTTTGTACATCAAACTTTTTCTCCACAACTACTGATACCGGATAATGGTCAGACAAATACACACCTTTGTGTACATCCGTCCACTTTTCTGCTGATTTCAACTGAACATCACCGCGCACATAAATGTAATCGATCTGAGCGGACCAATCAATCTCTGAATACAGATGGTTACGGAAATAACCATGGTACGTAATGCCGATGTCGTGGGCAAGGCATCTAAAATCAGAATATGATTTCATAACTTCCATCTCATCTGATTCTGGCACTGCATTCAGATTTCCCGCAAGAAACATCAGATATTCCTTGTACATAGACTCCGACTGGATGGTGTTCATCACAAGTTCAAGTTTCTTACGTCTTACGGCTGAGTTAAGATGATCCAGATGCGTGTTTACTATCCGAATTATTTTTCTGCTTTCTCGCTCCATCAGAAAACACTCTGTACAAAGCCAAGGGAAAACACTCTGCTCTGAGAAAATACTTCCCGGAACATTTGGTGTTTCGGAGTGCCAGAAATGATTGAGTGCTATCAGAGAGTATCGATCTCTTCGAAAGGCAATCGGCACCTGCTCTCCATCAAGGTTTTCATCTCGCCCGCATCCGACAATGCAGTAATCCGGCAGCGAGTCATTCAACCATAACGCCATGTGGGACATCACTTCTTGAAAACAGATGATATCCGGACTTTCTTCTGCTAGTTTTTTCAGAATATAAGGTTTTCTGAACTCGAAATTATTCTCTTGGTCCACACCACAATCACAGCGGATATTAAATGTCACTATTTTCATATAGTTCACCTTTGTTGAAAAGGATTTTCCCCACACCTTATCAAATTCAAATACGTCTAACTCATCGACAACACATCCGTCTGCAAGTGTAGGCGGCAAAGCAACATAACAATTTCAATCTGCTCTCTGTATTATCGAATACCCAGAATAGATTCGTACTTTCTTTTTTCCAATATATCGATGCTTTATTTTCTCATATTTATCTTTCGATAAAATCTTAAGGCGTGAATCACTGCTTACAGTTTTTGCTAACATAGAAATATGCTCAATAATAATTGTGTTCCCTTTTAGGATATCAATAATAAAATCAGCCATTTCTTGACTTTCCATATGCCAATGATGTCCACCTGCATTTATTCCCAGCATTTCATTTGCCTCGGCTGCATATAGAGTTAAATATTCATTAATACTGATAACTAACATATCATCGTTACTTTGAATGTGCAAGTTTGCATCGTAGTCATTCAGTAGTTTAAATAATACTTCTGTATCCATTGGAATTTCACCTCCATATAATTCAATTTCGATAGTTGTATCATTATATTTTCGATCTGAAAAACAGCTACTCTAAACTAAACTATTTTCTCGTCTTCCACAAAGCCATAGGATGCTCTTTAATTCTAGCTAGTATCTTTTTATCTTTAAATAGTAGCTCAGGCAAATAGTCGCCGATTTCAAATCTATCTAGAAACTCATTCTCATCTTTTGTAAGAACCATTAAATCAGTGATGTATGACTTAACCGTTTTCTTAGTCGTCTCCAAGTCAAAATCATCTTTACTTTTTATCACTGGCAAAAGATCGGTTTTAATTTTTTGTTTTGTGATGGAATCAATTGCTTGGGTATCAAATATCTTGTTAATCTTCTTCGCCGATATTGCTGCATAAAAGACAACAGTCTTTTAAGAATTTTCTCCTCAAACTCGTTAAAGAGTTTATTATAAATCATGTTTCCTGTATCATATAAATCTCTAGCTGCAGCTCTGCTAAGCAATGCATTTATTTTGCTTCCAAAGATCTCAATAGGGTCAAGTGTCCTAACCTTATATTCACTAAAATGTTCAGTAATGATTGGTCTTTCTTCTGCTGGTAATATATGCGCACGCAAAGAATAGTTGATTTCAATTTTCAGATTATCTCGATTTCCGCTTGAACCTATATAATCATATACCCAGGAGTCCAAGCTATGTGGACTTTTTGTTTTCGCATTTCTTGTATAACCTTGAGACAACATATATCGATTAATAGTATTATTTATTAACTCACGATGCTTTAGCATTTCTTCCTTACGGTTATTGATCAAATAATCCATATCAATGTCTACGGAAAGTCGAGGTAAATTGAAAATTATCAGATTTATTGCTGTCCCGCCTTTTAGTGCAAGGCTTTCTTTAAGAATCGGATTTGTATTCATATATTCTAAAACATCTGAAAGCCTTGTTACTTTCTCAAGAGTGTCCCGCACAAATCCTAGTTCTTCCGCTTTTTTACTAAGATAAATAATGTCATAACTAGACAAATTCATCACCACCTTGCTCAGCTATATCAAATAAGCCTTCTGGTACCATCAGTTTCCACTCATTATTATAAATATTTTGCTGGTTAAACTCATTTAGTAAGTAACGTCTGCTTTTTCCGATTTTTCCTTTGCAATAACTTATAAAATCATCCGATATTTGCATTTCATTTTGATAATGCTGTAAAAGATAGCCTACTTTTTGATAAAGACCCTGAGTGTTATTAATCGCTAAATATTTTAGGAGTTTTGATTCATCTAGATAGTGTATTCCTTCAAGGCAATTCAGTAGTTCTTCAATCCCAGCAATTTTGTTGTAATCACCGATACTGTCAATAACGGTTCTTTCCAAATCAGTAATCCGAACTCCTGTAGTATTCTTTGCTTCAACTACCCCATCTTTCATCCTCGATGCAATATACTTGTAAGTTATTTGATCATACTCAAAAGTATTGAACTTTGACTCTGAAGAAACATAGAGTTCGTTGAATACTTGATTTGCAAGTCCATAGTATTCAAATGCACTATGATGAGAAATATATGCGGTGTCCGTAACCGCACAGGCAATTTGATACCGTGTAGCCACAATTTGGCCTGTTACCGGATTCACTGCAGAATAGATATTTTTTCTAACCTTTCGGATTGAGTCCTTTTTCATTAATCGACCCAATAGGGAGTATGCTGTTTTAAGGTTCCCAGTCAAAGGTTCTACCTCATTGATTGTGAAAACAGGAAGTTTTGCCAACTGATTAAAGATATCCATCTCACTCACCTCTTTTCATTTTTATCTTGTTGTTCTTTAGATTCTAAGAGCAACGACTGTACATTAAAACCACAACTTTTTTTAATTTTAGCACGTTATTCAATTAATGTAAAGAATATCTCGCCTAAATTAAAATTCGATATTTCAAACTGTTGGGAAATTTTCAGATTCAAAAACGTGGAAGTGATTATTACATTCATCGGAAGTATTCTATTAGAAGTGTGTTGGGCGACTAAACTTTATAGTTGATTAACATTGTTTGTACTCACACGGTTATAAGTGCCAACTCGCTTCCCCCTTTAATGAGGTAATGGAAGTATATAATGAATGGTTTAATTATCAACTATGAAAAAACCTCCTCAAATGCGGGTCGTTGAAAAATAAGAATTTGTTTTATATAACTTATACTTTTGTTTACGCTTTTAAATTATCAATAGCAGATAATCCGCCAACGGCTGTTAATGCGTTTTTTAGTCCGACGCATGGAAAGAACCACATTTAGTGCAATCAAGTCCACATAAAGCAAATTTCATATCATTTAACCTCCGAGTACTTTTCTTGAACAAAGCCAAGTTCATTCCCGTCGGGATCTGCAATAGTAAACTTACGATTTCCATAAGGCATAGTTTCAATGAACTCAATAATGTTAACTTTCTCTTTCAAAGATTCCCAAAGAGTATCAACATCATCGACCTTAAAATTAAATCTGGCACTTGTACCACTTGTTTCTGCCACCATAATTGAAAAACTTGCACCTTCAGCACATTCAAATTGTGCATATTGCCATCTGTCTGTAATATCAGCACCCCGGCATTCAAATCCAAGTATGTTTTCATACCACTCTATAGATTTATGCAAGTCTGAAACATTTGCTCGAGTATGTGTAAGCCTTGTTTTCATTTGATTTTCCTCCTAACCTACTATAAATAATCTGGAATTAATTTCAATTAAAGTTTTTTATATGAATTTTTTATTAAAGTAGCTAATAGAAAATGGCTTTCCATGACCAGGGTAAAGGTTATTGATATCCAACTTTTTCAGTTTATTTATACTTTCGTTAAAGTCTTCAAGATTATCGATATAACTGAAACCTGCGAAATTATAAATTAAGTCACCGCAAAATAAATCACCTTCGTTTGTCAGAACACCAATAGACCCTTTTGAGTGCCCCGGAAGATGAATTACCTTTGCAGATAAACCAAACTCATCGAGATCTTGTCCATCCTGTAAGTATATGTCAGGCTTAAACGTGTCAAAAACACTATTCTTACCGAAAGCAAGAGTGAGTAATTTGAAAGTAAAAGATATCCTATCGGGTTTTGACTTCCGATTCCATGACATATCCCCATTTTCAACCATCTTAGAATCCTCAAAGTGCATTGCAATTTTCGCACCATAGTTTTCTCTAAGGAACTTACAATTTCCAGCATGATCTGAATCGCCATGAGTTAAAATAACAAGCTTTAACTTTTTAGGTACTTCTGTGGGCTTATTGAGTGCTTTTTTCAACACTTCATCAAGAAACATACATTTTGCGGAAAATCCGGTATCAATAAGCACAAAGCCATCATCTGCTTCGAGCAAATAACAGTTCACCCCACCTACATCGATTATTTCTATACCTTTTGACATGACTTTTTTCTCCATATATTTTTTTATTGTTTACATTTATTAACATCATTAAGAGTACAACTGAAATCAATAGTTTGGTATGTCAGAAAAGCTTTTTGTTCAAATGCTGTGTCACCAACATAGTTCAACTTTGCACTAATTGCCCCGATTAAGGTTAGCAATCTTCAGGCTTATTTATTTGAAAGATTCCCAGATTACCCCAACACATTCTTATGGCTTAACCTTTGTCTTTCATCAGATATACGTCATTCAAGTTAGGATATAAACCGTAGGGGTTTCTCAGAGATTTCCTTTGC
>PGZW01000009.1 GCA_002841515.1 Firmicutes bacterium HGW-Firmicutes-19
ACCGCATGTTGTTGAATCATCAGGAAAAGCTGGCAAGCAGTTTCCCGGCAATTCCGCGTCCGGCCGGCATCACTGAAATCAACCATGTTCTCGGTGTCTATCCGTATGCTGCCCCGATCAACGGCATGAATCCGTCATTGATCACATCCGGATTGATTAAAAAAGAATTTGCATCATTAAATTCGCTGAGTCCACCGGCCTTGTCAAACTTAGCCGACGTGAACGTCACCATGAGTTCAGCAAATCCAAACGTACGTACGATTTCAACGACACTGACCAGTTATCCGATTCCGGAAGATTTGGTGATGGCATCAACGACGCTTCAAATGGAACTTATTAACGGCACAGACATCATCCGAGCGACCGGAAAACGACTGTATCACCATTCCTGGATTTATGGACCTGTGCGCTACTTCAGCAGCATCAGTGTCAACGGAGGAACTCCAAAAGTTACGATGAGCGATCAAAACGTCATCACGGTCGATGTGGAAATTCCTGCCGGTGGTGAATCGACGCTGAATGTCTGTGGCTTCTATGCCTTTGAATCAGCGACGGATATACGCAGCAATCAAATCTGTAAAACCGTCAACGCGGGTGACGCAAATATTACGGTTCCGAAATTCACGGGCGGACTGCTTGCGACTTTCACCAATTGGATCACATCGTATAACCTCAAAACGCCGGTATTGAAAATGATCGATCCGTTGCTTAAGTCGCAAATCGGGATCATCAATGAACTAAAACCCGCAGTTGAAGGTGAATCGATGAAGTTCTCGGATCTTAAGAAAATCACTTTTGAAACGACCTACTATGATAAAAACGTCAGTTTCGAATCAATCATCGGTCAAAGCAAACTGTTCGTTCAGACATTATGGCCTGATTACCGATTCTTCAATGTGACTTTTGAACCTGCCGATGCAGCAAATATCGCTACGGTTTCGGAAGTTGTGGTCAACGGCATCGTCGTTACCAGCCAGAGACTCTCAGCAAACAACAACATAACGATACGATTACAATAAAACGAGCGGATTACGCTCGTTTTTCTTTATAATACCGGCATTGATCTTTCAATGGACACACATCACACATCGGCACTTTTGCTTTACAAAAATACCTCCCAAAAAATATGAATAAGTGATGTGCACGGTTCCAACGGCTTCTATTGATTTTCCGTCGCAGCTTTTCTTCGACTTTCAGCACTGAATCATCCGGCTTTGCCAGATACAAACGCTTGCTGATTCGTTCGACATGCGTATCGACGGCAATGGCAGGCACATGAAACCAGACCGACATGACCACATTGGCCGTCTTTCGTCCTACACCCGGAAGAGACTGCAGGTCTTTTCTTCTTGAAGGAATATTGCCACCGTAACTTTCGACACAAAGTTGTGCCATTTCTTTGATCATCCGGGCTTTATTGCGGTATAGACCAATGTTTTTGATCGTATCCTCAATGTCTTTGATATCCCCCATAGCCAAGGAATGAACATCCGGATATCGCTGAAATAATGCAGGTGTGACTTTATTGACGGAAACATCCGTGGCCTGAGCTGACAATATGACAGCAATGATGAGTTGATATAAGCTGTTGTGGTTCAACTCACACTGTGCTTCGGGAAACATTTCTTCCAAAATATCCAAGATTTCATCCGTTGTCCGCATGATCGCTCTCTTCCAGTTTTTCTACCGTGATCCCCTTTTGCTTCCAACCTTCCAGAATTTTATCGATATAAGCCATTGACAGTTTCCCCATGATGCTCGCTTCTCTTAATGCATAGGTAATCAATTTATCCGGATAATGTCTTGACCACTGATTTAGAAGCGTCAGTTCTTTTTGTGACAATGGCCGGCCAAATTCGTTCTCTACTACATCAAACACGTCACTGTTAATGGTAACGGACTTCTTTCCGACACTTTCAAACAGACCATCCAAATCAAACTCCACTTTGCGAGCAGATGTTTTCACGGTCAGGTACCCACGGGATATCAATGTGCTCAGCCACTGATCGACATGCGTTACCTCACTGTTGATCGCAGTTGCCAGTGTCTTGATGTCAACGGTCATTTTTTGCTCGATCATGTAATCCAGCATCAGCAAAAGCATGCCCTCACTCGGTGAAACGTTGATTTCCTTAAAATTCTGCAATATCCAGTTACGCCGATTGACGTACGTTTCTTTCCACCACATGATTACTCCCCTTTCTTCAAAAAGAACACGGTCTTTCCGAAAATATCCATATACTGTAAGCGGTCATCGTTATCGATGACAAACACCGGTTTCTTAAAATAACCGTATGCAATATCACTCTCGCTTATCAAACCGCCTGCAATCAACTCATTTAATTCCTGCGGACGAATCGGGGTATCGATCAGTAAGAATACGACACCCGTTTCATCATAAAAGATCAGTTTTTCCTTGTTTGCACCTACGGTAGCCACATAAGTGATGCGCTGGTGTACATGTCTGTTTATAAATACCGCATCTGATAATGCATAGGATTCGACGACTTGTTGAAACAGTTTTCTATTGTCGGCTTCGATTTTACGGGCTGGTCCGCTGACAAACACGAAGATATTGATGATGATTAAAAGCATCAGGATAGATCCCAACAAAATCGTAAACAACCATGAAGACATTCTTTCTTTCACACCATCACCCCGTAGTCAATATTATATCAGAACCGAAGGTCAGTGGCAGTTTTTTTCGTTGTTTGCAATGCTTCGATAAACATGATATTATCATTTTTACACAGGAGGCCGGTTATGAAAGAGAAATATTTGATCCTTGCAGCCATCAGTATCGTTTTAAGCGCAATGATCCTTTATGCATACAACTACTTCAAACCTCTCGCTGCACCGCTGGTGTTGATCGACTATGCCAAAAGCGTATCCGTTCCTTATGGCGATCTTAATGAGTATCTTTCCGAAGACGGAAAATACTATCTCTGGTTTTGTGACGGATCGACTGATTGCACATTTATCAATGACACTGCTTTACGCCCGTTGGCCAATGAAATAAAAATCGGGGAATTCCCCGAAATCACGTTTGTGGATATGACCTATGCACGAAAAGATATTTCTCCGGCAAGACTAAAACAATTATGGGGGTTTACTGCTTATCCTGCATTTGTAGCCATTGAAGTAAAAGAAGGTCAGATGGTCATCGGTCCTGTCATTCAGTGGGGCGTTAACAATCCGATCGGTAAGGACGATGTAAAGAACTGGATGATCGAAAATGGAATCTGGAAAGGTTTACAATAGCAATCACGCGATTGCTTTTTTTATAACTCATCGATTCCACTGGTTTTGTTTGCCCATTTTGACAGTATATAAACAAGCAGAAGCCCCATGACGGATATCACGATAAAGACCGGATTCTCACTGATTTCCATAACAGAGTATCCGAAAAATGACATCATTGCGATCATAATCAACTTACCCCCGGTAATGGCTGTCATATAAAGACGCTTTGAAAACCGCGAGCAACCAAAAAAGGTGTTGAGTAAAAAACTTGGTGTAAAAGGCAAAGCCGATAAATAGAAAATAACCGAAGGACGCTGCTTTGCGACCCAAATCAACGAACGACTGATCCGCGGGTGTTTTTCTGCGTATTTCTCTACCGAAGGTCGCACGTATATGCGAAACAAAAGAAATACAGCAATAGAGCCCAATATATTCCCAGTAGCTGAAGTCAAGAAACCGATCAGATTTCCGTAAACCGTAACGTTGAATAGTACGATCACAAAAAGCGGTAAAACAGGAAAAAAAGACTCAAGAAAAGCCAACAAAAAAGGCAGCAACGGACCGATGTCTGCCAGTTGCTCTTTTAAATCGAGCCAAAACTGAAGGCGGGTCAATTGTTGCCAATCGAAGTTCATACACGTGCAGCGATTTCTTCAATCGCTTCATAGACCCAAAGAGCACTGCGTTTTGCGGCAACGCTCAAATACTCTTCAAAGGAAAGATGATTGTCATCCCTTACGGCAATATCACTGAGTGACCGGATCACGACAAACGGTATTTTGTAGTGATCACAAACTTGAGCGATTGCAGCAGCTTCCATTTCCACACAGTTGGCATCAGCGAAATCAGCCAGGATGTGGTCCACTTGCTCTTTTCGATGAACAAACTGATCTCCGGAAACCATCGGACCGATCCAGACGCGATGCTCTTTATCCTTGACCATGTTTGAAATGACTTCCACAAAACCAGGATCGGCCTTGTAACAAAACCGCTCGCCAAATCCGCGTTTTATCCCAAACGCCGTGATATCGACATCGTGATGAGCGACTTCCGTAGAAACGACGACATCCAGCACTTCCTGTTCACTCTTTAGTCCCCCGGCCGTTCCGATATTGATAACACCTTGAACATCGAAATTTTCAAACAGACAAGTCGTTGTCATCGATGCCGCTACTTTAGCGACACCACTCAAAGCAACCACGACATCCACGGAAGACAGTCTTCCCAGATAAAAATGAGAACCGTGTATGACACGTTCTTCCACGTTGTGACATAAGGCTAACAGCTGATCGACTTCCTGTTGCATTGCTCCGATAATTGCAATCATATATCTCTCTCCTTTATCGCCATGATCATCCATTTTTCATTAGCGTACAAACCATCGTAAGCCGATGATTCAATCATCTGATGGCGAAATCCTTTGCTATGCAATAACGTTAAAATTTCATCCAAATCAAACACGGTTTGATCATGTTCTTCCACAACCGGATAGCCGTTAAAATAGATCGTGATCGTGTGTCTTATGATCGGAGGTTCACTTTCGATATGCCACCAGTAGCCGACACCATCGATTAATCCCTCTTCATCAAATGCTTCTTTAAACTCTTCCAGACGGGACACTTGATGATAATCAAATACAAATACCCCATCCATCGTCAAGTGGCGGTTTACACCTTCAAAGAGTTTTGCTATCTGTTCTAATGATGAACAGTAGTTTACGGAATCATTTGCACAAACGACACCGTCAAATTCTTCATGAAGGTCAAAATCAAGCATATCTGCACAAAAAAATCGAAGTTCATCACTCTTTGATTTCTTTTTCGCTATTTCAAGCATTGGCTCACTCAAATCAAGTCCGGTCATTTGATAGCCTCGATCACTTAATGTAATCGTTAAATCTCCGGTACCACAAGCCAAATCAAGAATTTTTCCCTTTTTCAATACATCCTGTAGCATCTCAGCATATTTGTTCACACCATCACTATCACCCATGATGGCATCATAAATTAAGGCTAAATGTTGGTAGTTCATTGTTTTCTCAGATAATCCGCCCATAGTTTCTCCAACTGGTAGAACGAGCGTTCTTCCGTGATGAAAACGTGAGCGATGACATCAAGGCAGTCAACCAGTACCCAGCGCGAACTAGAATCCCCTTCAATATGACCCACGGTGAATCCTGCTTTTTCGACGCTTTCTCTGATATGATCAACAATAGCATTGACCTGTCTCAGACTGGGGGCATCACATATGACAAATGTGTCGACCACTCCCTGATTTTTGAAATCAATGATTTCTATGTCCATTCCTTTTTTCTCTTCGATTGCTTGTTGGATGATTTCAGTTAATGTCATTCGATTTTTCCTTTCCTAAGTATTGGATTTGCATCGTTTTGACGATGCGAACGGTTTTATGGATATCGCTAAACGCCGAATGAATCAGCAAACTCGTATCATATTTTCTGCCTGGTTCGATTTTATCGGCCACGTACAAGATTTTTGCAAGCAGATGGCTGCTGTTGCCTTGCACATGATGTGCAATGGATTGTAAAACCGGCTTATCCTGAATCTGATAATTGTCCCTCAATACGTCTGAAGCAACAAAGGCATGCCATATCGCCGGATCCAGATGAAGCAAGTGTGGACGATATAAACGCATCCAGCGCAACAAACGTTCTTGAGGCCACTGTTTAGCGTAGTCATGAAATAATCCTGCCAGAATGGCTCTATTTGCGTCTATACCGTATCTGAGGGCTAAATCGCGGGTCAGTCTTGTGACTCGCAATACATGCGCCATCCGTTTCTCACCGAGTTGCGAAGAAACGATGGCTTCCGTATACAAATTTTTGCTCATCATATAGTTGAGCACTTGTGCGGGAGCCTCTACGCTTTCTCCCATTCGGATTTCAGTTGAACTGACTTCAACCCATGGTTGATCGATCATAGTAAATCCGTGGGTAGGATCATAGCCTTTGCGCGGGTACACCGCAACATCAACCATCGACCGTATTTGATCCGGTTCTTTCCACCGGTGAAAATCGGCAGCCTGATCGGCACCGATCAACAAAACGAATTTTACGCCCGGATAAAGTTTGATCAAATGTCCAAGCGTCGTGACCGTATAATTCGGTAGTGGCAGTGTTGCTTCGATCGGTTGTACAAACAGTTGATCGTAAGGTGCGATCGCCGCTTTGATCATGTTCACCCGGTGGTGAAACGGGGTCAGTTTGCGCTCTTTGAGCGGCGCATCAAACGCCGGGATCAGCCAGCACTCATTCGCATTCAGTTGTCGCACGGCGGCCATGGCTACCGAAAGATGGCCATGGTGGATCGGATCAAACGAACCGCCAAACAGGATCACTTTCTTCATCATGGCAGTTTGATTTTATTTTCCTTGCTTTTTCGATACAAAATCACGGTTTTACCGATGATCTGCACGATCTCACACTTACATGCAGAACTGATGTCCAAAGCCACTTCCATTACCGGCGTCGGGCATGATTTTAAGACGGAAATCTTAACGAGTTCATGTGCTGTCAGCGAGTCACCGATGGTTTTCGTCAAATTCGCACTCACACCGTCTTTTCCGACTTGAAAAAGTGCCGGTAAGGTGTTGGCTAATGAACGCAATTCACTTTTTTGTTTTGAGGTTAACATTAAATAACCGCCTTTCTTACAAATATTTCACATGGCTCGATTGCCTGAGTTTTGATCGTACAATCACCAAGGATACTGATAAATCCGATATACATCAAGACAATATCAACCTTATCATCCGATTTTTTCCAGGTATGTTCCGTCAATGGGTGTTTCTGATTCAAATATGGAACTTTGCCATCCGTATGTTTTTCCCAGTATACGTTCGCATTCTCTGTTTTCGCACGGTGCACCTCAACACCCGGCGGTAAATACAGCACTGCGGAAACTTCGTCTTTGATATCCAAATGAATCATCGCGACCTGACCGATGATCAGCGTCTGCTTTTGGGTGAGCTGATAAACGATCGGCTTGATCGGAGTTTTCGGCTGAAGGAGCTTGACTTGATCCGTCATTAAATGATCAAGGAAGTGATTGCGCATCTCAATGCCCGGTGTATCATAGATCGTATAACCGCGCTCTACGATCGGTATCAGGTCAATGGTCGTTCCGGGAAACTGACTGACCGTGATCGGCAGTCTATGAGGAAACAGCGCATTGATCAGTGTGGACTTACCGGCATTCGCCACGCCAAACACGACGACATCCCGGTTGTTGCGGAAAATGTCGATGGCCTTGAATACATCGGTGGTACCGTCTTTGCCAAAGTCACTGACCACAACGATCCCTTTGGGAAAGATGTTAGACGACTTGCAACGCTGCTGAATCATGGCGGTGATTTTGTGCTGAGACAGCGTTGCCGGTAACAATTCCCTTTTGGTCGCCACGATAATGATGTCTTTTAAAGGTAAATGGCGGATCAGCCCGTCGATCATGCTCTCTTCAAGATGAAAAAGGTCGATGACGTACAAAAACAAGGCATCCATGGAAGCCAGCTTCTTAAGCAATACTTCCGTTTTAATTAATGGGTTCGCGGGTTGCTGATAGTCACCATAATGCGTCAGCCGGTAGCAGCGTCTGCATAAACCGCCATCCTCTTTGGGCGTATATCCCTCTTTTGCGGGGTCAAAGGTTTGCAGCTGAATGCCGCATCCCTGACAAAAATTTACTTTTTCAGTCATATCAATACCCTTTCCTGGTCATCAACCGCTTCTCAAGCCAGCGGCTGAAGCGGGAAAATATGATATCGCGGGGTGAAATCGGTTCTACATAAATCGATGCCATTCCGTTGAGTTTTGCACCTGCTATATCGGTGAGCAGCTGATCACCGATGCAGCACACTTCTTTCGGCTGAAATCCGCTGCTCCTTAAGATTTTCTTGTAATAAGGTGAAAACGGTTTACAGGCAAATCCGAATCCCTGAAGGCCATAACTTGCGGTGATGGACTTTATACGTCCGATGCGGTTGTTGGACAACAAGTACACTAAAAAGCCCTGAGCACTCGCCTGTTTCAACCACTCAAGTTTCCTCTCACTGATCACATCTTTGTGATGCGGGGTCAATGTATTGTCAATATCAATGATCAGGGCACGGATGCCTGATTGTTTCAGTTGTGTCAGGTCAATCAATTCGACTGCTTTTACCAGAAGGTCGGGACGTATTTTTTTGATCATGGAATTCCTCCGTGTATATTATAACAAAATCTGCTTCGTTTCTGTGAAAAGTATTGCACAATACATGCAATCTTCAACCAAATGTGATATTTATATACAAGGTGAAAATTACTATGAACATACAACTTTGTATATTGAATGTAGAAGGTATCCTTCTTGATGCTAACAAATCACTGGTTGATCTATATAAAATGAGTGCCGCTGATAGTGATATCGTCATCCCGGACGGTTTTTTTGAAAATATTCTTTCTGCCGGGTTTGATCATCGTCAGAAAGTTTTTTATCAGTACCCACGCCTTGCCCAACTTGAAAATGAGGTATTAAAAAAACATCGCCGGCTTCCTGTTACGATTTTGCCTCAAATCACGGAGGTTCTCGATTTTCTGAAAAGCCGGCAAATCAAAATCGCTTTGGTGAGCGATCAGAAACGTCAGGATGTTTTATCGATAATACAACCAATCATCGATAAGTACGAAATAGATGTGCTGGTATGTTTCAATGAGGTTCTGATGGGCAAGCCCGATCCGAATGTGTACTTCAAAGCGGCGAAACTAAGTAATGTCAAACCAGCCCATACGTTGGTGATCGATGACTCGCGTAATGGTTGCTATGCCGCTCATCTGGCATATATGCGAAGCGTTTTTTATCAAAATGCTCTGCCGATCAGCGAGCGCTTGTTTAAATACAGCTACCGGCAGATCACTCAGTTAAATGAAATTATTGAAATCATCCGACAAGAAAATGACCCGAAGGTCATTTTTTTATTCTTCCAAGTCCAAAGCCATCATTTCCAGATGGGAACTCTCAGTTTTTAAAGGTATATCGATGATCTCTGCTTCCTCAATGCCTTTGATCAGTGAAAAGCCGCCGCTGATAGGTAAGGAACTGCTGTAGGTTGCATCTTTGGCCATGATCGGCACATCTTTGAACATGATCGATTTTGTTGATCCATTGAGTAACACAAAAGAGTCATATACCGAACCACTAAGCAGATAGAGGGCTTTCTGCGGATTTGATTTGACTTTTTTAGCCACAAGCTCCCCTTTTACCGGTCGGTTGGTTCTGGTGACTTCACTTGCCCTAAACCGCTTGCTTAAGCCTTTTTCACTGATGATCGTCACATAATCCGTTTCTTTTGCAAGTTTGCAGGCATAAGCGATTGCATCGCCGCTGGCAAGATTCAAAGCTTTGACCCCTTTCGACTTGCACTGTACTGAAGGGATCTGGTTTTGGCCATATCGGGCCAGATAACCGCCTTCACTGATGATCAGCACATCATCGCTGCTTCCAATCAAAAATGCTGATACGATTTCCGATTTATGACTCAGAGTCATTGCGGTTGACACTTTGCTGTTACGAACCAGTACCCAATCTTCTGCCGGTGTTTTTTTAATAAACCCGTCTTTGGATACCGTTACGATCCATTGATATGTGTGAAAGTCCTTAAACAAGAAGGCTCCGACGATCTTGTCTTCATTTTCGCCTTTGACCCATTGATTCAAGTGAGCTCCGATTTCCTTGTATTTCGCCTCATCGACCTGATATACCGGCAAATAAGCGTAATTGCCTTTGCGGGTAATCAGTACAAGTGTATCCAAAGTGTCACACTCCAACGTTCCGATCAGTTTGTCCCCCTCTTTGAGTCCGGTCAAACCTTCGGATGCGGTTTTTGATCGCATGGACACCCGTTTCAGGTAGCCATCACGCGAAACCGTAACGACCACTCGTTCATTGGTGATCATACTCAATTTGTCGATGACGATTTCCGAAACTTCTTTTTCAATTACGCTGCGACGCGGGATCGCAAATTTTTCTTTAATGTCACGAAGTTCTTTAACGATGACACTTCGCAGCATTTCGGGTTGATCGATGATGGTTTTCAAGTATTCCATTTCATTGATCAGCAGTGCAAACTCCTCTTTTAATGCAAAAATATCGGTATTTGTCAAACGATACAGACGCAATGTGACGATGGCTTCTGCCTGTGCATCACTGAAGTCAAACGCTTCGCACAAACGGTTTTTGGCATCGCCTTTGTCTTTTGATGAGCGGATGATCGCGATGATTTCATCAAGGATCGAGACCGCTTTCATCAAACCTTCCAAAATATGCAGTCGGTTTTCCATCTTTGCATAGCGGAACTGACTGCGCTTTAAAACCACATCTTTGCGATGGGTGATGTATGCGTCCAGCAAACCGAAAATACCCAGTTGGACCGGTCGCTGATGAACGATGGCAACCATGTTGATATTGTATGCCACCTGCAAGTCCGTGCTTTTATAAATGACATTGGTGATCAAGGTCGCATCGGTCTCTTTGCGAAGATCGATCACGATTTTCAAACCGTTGCGATCGGATTCATCCCGTACATCGAGAATACCATCGACCGTCTTGTTTAAGCGGATGTCATCCAATTTGCGGACCATGTTGGCCTTGACGACTTCATACGGTATTTCAGTGATAACGATCTGTTTGATCGTCTTGGTTTCTTTGACTTCAAGTTTGCTGCGGATAATGACTTTCCCTTTACCTGTCGCAAAGTAGTCTTTGATACCCTCTTCCCCCTGCACGATCGCACCGGTCGGAAAATCCGGTCCCTGACATATCTCCATGATCTCATCCAAGGTACAAAATGGAGCATTCATGCGGTAAATGGTCGCATCGATAATCTCCCCGAGATTGTGCGGCGGAATGTTTGTGGCATATCCGGCGGAAATACCGGTCGCTCCGTTGACGAGCAGCTGAGGATAACCGGCGGGCAAAACCGTCGGTTCTTCGGTGGTATCATCAAAATTTAAAGTAAAGGGAACGGTCTGTTCATCGATGTCGGTGAGCAGGTTTTGAGCAAAGGCCGAAAGCCTTGCTTCGGTATAACGCATGGCCGCAGCCGGGTCATCATCGATCGAACCGTTGTTACCCTGCATGTCCACCAAAGGTATATTCATTTTCCATGGTTGTGATAAGCGCACCATGGCTTCGTAGACACTCGAATCGCCGTGGGGGTGATAATTACCGATGACAAGCCCAACGGTCTTTGCTGACTTGCGATAGGGCTTATCCGGGGTATTGCCATCGCTGTACATCGCATACAGGATGCGGCGTTGCACAGGTTTACAGCCATCACGTGCATCCGGCAGCGCACGGTCCTGAATGATATATTTGGAATAGCGGCCGAAGCGGTCTTCTATCACATCTTCCAGTGCCAGCGTTTTAATCGTTTGTTGATCGTCCGCCATATCCGCCCTCCTTCGCTAATTGTTCTTCCATGGTAAAAGCCACATGCTCTTCGATCCAGTCACGGCGAAGATTGGCTTTGTCACCCATCAATATACTGACTTTTTTATTGGCCATCAACGCATCCTCGATGCTGATTTGAATCAAGGTGCGCGTCTTGGGATTCATGGTCGTTTCCCACAACTGATCGGCGTTCATTTCGCCCAGTCCTTTGTAGCGCTGTAGTTCACACTTGCCCAGCTGGCCGCGTTTGATGCGCAAATCGTCATCGTCATAGGCATAGGTGACAGATTTTCCTTTGGTAAGTTTATACAACGGAGGCAAAGCGATATACACTTTCCCGGCATCGATCAGTTCTCTCATGTAGCGATAGAAAAAGGTCAGAAGCAGCACTTGGATGTGTGCACCGTCTGTATCGGCATCGGTCATGATGATGACTTTATCATAATTGCAGTCAGTAACCTCAAAGTCATTGCCGATTCCAGCGCCCAGGGCATGAATGATGGTGTTGAGTTCTTCATTTTTCTCGATATCGCCGATGCTGGCTTTTTCCGTATTCAATACTTTCCCGCGCAACGGCAAAATGGCCTGAAACTTGGAATCACGGCCTTGCTTGGCACTGCCGCCGGCCGAATCACCTTCCACCAGAAACAGTTCGTTTCTTTTCGAGTCTTTGCTTTGGGCAGCAGCGAGTTTTCCGGATAACAGACGGTCACTCTTTCCGTTCTTTTTCCCTTTGCGTGCTTCCTCGCGGGCTTTACGTGCAGCTTCACGGGCCAGATAGGCCCGTTGGATCTTACGAACAAGATCCAAAGCAAACTCCCGGTTTTCCTCAAAATAGTAGGACAGTTTTTCATTCAACAGACTTTCGACGGCTGTTTTCGCCTCTACGGTGCCTAACTTGCCTTTGGTCTGCCCTTCAAACTGAAGCAGGTTTTCAGGGATGCCAACCGAAATGATCGATGTACATCCCTCGCGGATATCCGATCCTTCAAAGTTTTTGTCTTTTTCCTTCAACAGATTATTTTTACGCGCAAACTCATTGACCGCTTTGGTCAACGCCGTTTTAAAACCGACTTCATGGGCTCCGCCATCTTTGGTACGGACCAGATTTACAAAGGAATAGGTTTCCTCCGAGTATGAATCGGTAAACTGAATCGCACAGGCCACATCGATTTCATTAACGCGGCCTTCGATGATGATCGGTTTGTTCATGGTAACACGGTCTTCATTGATATATTGCATAAACGCCAAAAGACCCTTCTGATACATGAAAGTCTCACTCTTGTTGGTACGCTCATCGGTGACGATAAATGTAATCCCGTTCAATAAAAAGGCACTTTCCCTGCAACGCTCAATGATCCAGTCCAAGTGAAATTCAACGGATGGAAATACCTTTTTGTCCGGTTTGAATCGGACCATGCTTCCGGTCTTACTTGTTTTACCGATTTCTTTTAACGGAAACACCTTGCTTCCGCCTTTTTCAAAACGTTTCGAAACGACTTTCCCGTGGTTGCTGATGGTCACTTCCAGCCAATCCGATAAAGCATTGACCACCGATGCTCCGACCCCATGCAAGCCTCCGGCTGTTTTATATCCGCCTTGGGAAGTGAATTTCCCGCCGGCATGCAAAACGCGGAAAATAACGTCAAGTGTATTGACGCCGGATTCATGCATGCCTGTGGGCATACCACGCCCTTCATCTTCGATCCGGATGACATCATCCTTTTCAATGGCGACGACGATTTTTTTGCCATAGCCGTTGAGGGCTTCATCAATGGCGTTATCCAGTATTTCCCACACCAAATGATGAAGGCCGCGTGCATCGGTGGAACCGATATACATTCCCGGTCGTTTCCGTACGGCTTCAAGACCTTCAAGGATTTGGATGCTAGATTCATCATAATTACTTTTGCTCATGTCTGACTCCCATCTTGTTATATTATACAAAAACTCAACACGCTTTTAAATAGACATTGTCCGGGTTTATGGTAAAATGGCTTTGAGGTGATATTATGGATATTTTGATCATGGTAATACTGGGATATGTGTTTGGGTCAATTCCCTGGGCTTTGATTATAGGTAAAGTATTCTACAAGACGGACATCCGTCAACATGGTTCCGGAAATTTAGGCGGAACCAACGCCGGCCGCGTTTTGGGGAAAGAGGCCGGAATCTCCGTGGCTTTGATGGACTCGTTGAAAGGTTTCATCGCGATTGCGATCGCAGTGACATATTTCTCGAAAGAAGCCGGGATCGCAGCCGGACTGGCAGCGGCCTTTGGTCACTGTTATCCGATATTTGCCAATTTCAAAGGCGGTAAAGCTGTTTCGACCGCATTTGGCTTTCTGTTGGGTGTTTCGGTATTCATTACCGGCAACCCGCAGTACTTGTTTCTGATTCCGTTGGTCACGTTCTTCGGTATGTTGAAACTGACCAAAATCGTTTCTTTGTCTTCGATGGTCAGTGTTACGTTGGCCGCAATCCTTACATACTTCCTTCAACCGGATTTGTATGTATTCCTTGCCATGGTCGTCATTGCCATCTTGGTCGTTTGGCGACATCGCGCCAATATCGGACGAATATTGTCAAATACGGAACGAAAGATCACTTGGATGTGATCAGACGAATCATCGTTTCATTCAATGCTTTCGTCAAAATCGGACTTTCAATAAGTCCTTTTTTTATGCATTCACAGCCGTGATCGATATAATGTGTAAATTCAGAAGGTTGATCAACCAAGAAAACCTCATCGTCACCGTCATATCGAAATAATTTGACAGTCGAGCTTTTCCAGAAATCCGGTAATATGACATACCCTTCGGATCCGTAAATCCGAGCCTCCTTGACACCTTCAACCGTGATCGCACTGCTTAAAGATGCAATGACGCCTGAGGCAAATTTCAATTGTATGTGAGCAAAACCGTCACTTCCTCCACAAAGCAGATTTCGTTTGACTGAAACCGATTGGATGTTTGTTCCAAACAGTTCAAGAGCGTAGGATATCGGATAGACACCGACATCAAACAACGAGCCTCCGCCATGTTCGGCATCAAATACCCAGTGTTCGGACGGTTCACCAAATTTATAGCAATAACCGGCTTCGATATAACTTACTTTTCCGAGTTTTCCCTGCTGTATCCATTCTTTGACTTTTCGAGTTGTCGGTAAAAAGACGGTCTTTTGTGCTTCCATCAAAAACAATCCCCTAGAAGCTGCCAAGTCAAAGCATTCGTTCAAGTCATCGATGGAATATAACATCGCTTTCTCACAAATCACATGTTTATCAGCACGCAGTGCATTGATAATCCATTCTTTGTGCAATGGCGGCGGAAGTGCGATGTATACGGCATCCACGACATCACTGTCGCACAGTCCCTGATAATCAGTGATGGTGCTGATATCATATAGTCTGGCATATGCCAAAGTCTTTATAGGGTCACGACCGCCGACAGCCGTGATTACGGCATGTTGACTGTACTTTACACCTTTTACAAAGCGATGACTGATTTTACCGGGTCCTAAGATCCCAAAGCGTATTTTATTCATAAACGTCCTCCAAGTATATCTTTTCGGCTTGTTGCTGAGTGATGATATTCAGATCGACCATATCACCGAGGACCTTCTTTTGACGGACTTTTGCCCGCTCAAAATGGTTGCTCAGCTGAAAGCGTGAGGGAGACTGAGGCAATCCTGCCAACAGGCTGGCTTGTCCCAATGTCAGCTCGCTCGGTAGCCGGTTAAAATAGCCCATCGAAGCCCGCTTGATGCCGGTATAACCGTCTCCGTAATAATTCATATTTACATAAAGCTCCAGTGTTTCATCTTTGCTGATTGTTTTTTCGATGTCAAACAAAAGGAAAACTTCGGCGATTTTACGTAAAATGTTAAAACGATAATCAAAATAGAGATTCTTTCCTACCTGTTGTCCAATCGTACTCCCACCCTCAAGCAATTCAAGATTCTTGATGTTGGTCCACATAGCCCTTCCGAGAGCACGAATATCAAGTCCCTGACGCTGATAAAAACGGCGGTCTTCCACGGCAACGACGGCTTGCAGAAAAAAAGGATCGATATCTTTTAAAACAACATAATCATTTGATGTTTGAACCTTTGCGATTGCTTCAATCAAAGGTGTTTCTTCTATCACGATCCTATACTGAACATACCCGGCTGTAACCAGGAGCATAATTGACAGAAACAGTAAAAACAATGCTCTTCGCAGCCATTTTTTTATGATTTTCATGTTATCACCAGGTTCATTATACCAAAAAGCCGAAAAGAAAACACAGTTGCCTGTGCTTACTTATTTTGTTCCATCGATTTCATGATTTGGCGGATTTGTGCTTCAGAGGGTTTGCGCCCCATCTGCATAAACATCGCACGGATCATTTTTTCGTTAATCGGCGGATTTTCTTTCAGTTGTTTCATAAAAATTTTGCGTGTGAAGTAGTATCCCAATCCACCGCCGACCAATAGTCCGACAATCAGACTCAACAAACTCATCAAAAAATCATTCATATAACGTTCACCTTCCCTTACTTTGTCATTTTACAGTTTTTATTTGCTATTTACAAGCAAAACTTACAGGGGCAGATTCATAATGAACCAGCCACCCAAAAACAGACTTAACAGATTGGCCAAGAATATCGTAAAGAACAATTTCGGCTTCTTGCCCTCCTTGACACTTAACAATAAAATGACTTCTTCAACGACAATAATCCAAAACTCATAGATGATCAAAGCGAAAATCATGTAGACATTTTCCGGACGATTTGCATTGATCAGAATATTCAAAACACCCTGTGTTATCAGATTGACTAATAAAAACAAAATCCATGTGCGCCTCGTTCGATAACCCATTAAAAAGAAAACGAGCCCTTCAAGAATCAAGGTTGAAAACAATCGAAGAGAAATCAAAAACACATTTCGTTGTAAGGTCGTACCTTCACTCAAAGTCATCGTTTCAAGATCAAGGGTATACAAATCATTATAACCAATCCCACGGATGTCGCTTGAAATCGTGTATTGACGATTATCAAGCGTGATGACAAATCTGGCATTTCGACCGTCAAGATTTTTCTGATGGTCAAAACCAGGGATTGAACCATAGTAAAAGCGGATATATGTTTCCATTTTGTTGCTTCTGACATACCCCGGGACGACCTTCGAATCGATGATCAATACACCTTCTGCCCGCTCAAAGGTGCCAGGCACCAAAATCCAAACCATGGGCGGTTCGGCGGAATTTGCTTTTGTATTGCACACAAACAGGAAAAATGAGAACAGGATCAACAGGATGACCGGCAGGACTTTTTTCATATTGCTTTCCTCATCCCTATTTTACTACAAAAAAGGAAGGCAAACCTTCCAATTTATTGATCATTATCAGTATTTCTCGATGCAAGTTTGCGCTCGTAAGGAGTTAAATGCTTTTTGCGTAATCGGATGGCATCCGGTGTGACTTCGACAAGTTCATCATCCGAAATGAATTCCAATGCTTTCTCCAGCGTCAGCTGGATCGGTGGTGTCAAACGCATGGCTTCATCATGACCGCTCGAACGGATCGCTGTGAGTTTTTTGTTTTTCGTTGGGTTGACTTCCATGTCCAAATCCCTTGAAGCGATTCCGACGATCATTCCTTGATATACCGGGGTTTGAGCCCCGATGAAAAACTGCCCGCGCTCCTGCAGATTAAAGATGGAATACGTCATGGCAACACCGGTTTCCGTTGAAATCATCACACCGTTGGTACGAGTCTGAATTTCTCCGACAAACTCACCATAACCGTCAAACTTTCGGACCATGACGCCTTCACCGCGTGTATCGTTGATAAATTCCCCGCGATAACCGATCAATGTGCGCATGGCTGCCCGCCAATACATGACGGTAATGCCTAAATGTTCATCCATTCTCACCATATTGGCTTTACGAATGCTCATTTTATTGATGACCGTTCCGACGTATTCGTTGGGCACGGTAATGACCACTTGTTCCATCGGTTCCATTTTGACACCGTTGACGATTTTGGTAATGACTTCGGCCTTTGATACAGCCAGCTCATACCCTTCCCGACGCATGTTTTCAATCAAGATAGTGATGTGCAGTTCTCCGCGTCCGGAAACCTTAAACTTATCGGCACTCTCCGTGTCTTCGACTTTAAGTCCGACATTGACTTCCAATTCTTTTTCCAAACGTTCACGGATGTTGCGTGAAGTGACATACTTTCCGCTTTTACCGGCAAAGGGCGAGGTATTGACCAGAAAATTGATGGCCAGTGTCGGCGGTTCAATGGGAATATTGGGCAGTGGCAGCGGATTGGCAATATCGCATACGGTTTCCCCGATGGATATGTCAGCGATTCCGCCAATTAAAACGATATCCCCGGCGATGGCTTCACGTACGGAAATCCGTTTGGTTCCCTGGTAAATAAATACCTGACTGATGACCTGGCGGCGTAAAAAGCCGTGAACATCCGCAATCAATACCGGCATGCCTACCTTCATGACTCCTTGCATCAAACGACCGATACCGATCCGTCCGACATATTCATCATAAGCAAGCGAACTTACCTGCATCTGCAAAGGTTCATTGGTTTTATCCGGGTAAATCCCGGCATGTTTGACGATCGTATCGATCAACAGTTGAATGGACTCGGATTCATCATCAAAATATCTTTTGACGATGCCCTCTCTGGCCACACCGTAAAGGATCGGAAAGTCCAGTTGTTCCTCGGTGGCTTCCAGTTGTAAAAACAGTTCGTATACCAAATCGACGACTTCGATCGCCCGTTGGTCTTTTTTATCGATTTTATTGATCAAAAGAATCGGTTTTAAACCGCGTTGCAGTGATTTTTGTAAAACAAAGCGCGTTTGAGGCATCGGGCCTTCCGATGAATCGACCAGCAGAATGACGGTGTCGACCGTCGCGATGATTCGCTCGACTTCGCTGGAAAAATCAGCATGTCCCGGGGTGTCGACGATATTGATCTTAATATCCCCGTATTGGATGGAACAGTTTTTCGAGTAGATCGTGATCCCGCGCTCGCGCTCCAAATCGTTGGAGTCCATGACTTGTTCGATGTTGAGTTGGTTTTTAGCTAAAGCACCGCTGTATGACAGAAATGCATCGACCAGTGTGCTTTTCCCGGCATCGACATGAGCAATGACGGCAATATTGATAATCTTTTGATTCATAAAATCCTTCTTTCGTATATTCACCAAAAAAAAATACCTGTTGACCAGGTATTTTGATGGCCCAGTAGGCGATATATATTCCCTGTTTGTGCAGGTGGGTACCCTGTGCTTACCTTAGGATTCCTAATAGAATCAGGCATTCACACCAGTACGCAACTTCCGGGCTCCCTTATATCGAAATGTTGGAAATAAATTGGTCCTTCTGGGCAACTACATTATAACATAATCATTTCAAAAAGAAACATCTTGACATTTGTGTGAAATTCCGTAAAATATAGGCTTATTTTACAACCGTTAAGTGTAGTTCGTCGAGCTGCTTTTTCTCAACCGGTGTCGGCGCATCCGTTAACGGACAACGCGCGGAAGCATTTTTTGGAAAAGCAATGACATCACGCAACGATTCCGAATGCGTCAATATCATCGCCAAACGGTCAAGACCAAAGGCGATCCCGCCATGCGGCGGAGTACCGTACTTAAAGGCATCCACGAAGAATCCGAATCGTTTCTCGATTTGCTCATCGGTAAAACCAATCAGGCTGAACAGTTTCGACTGCATCTGCTGATCGTAAATACGCAAGGATCCCCCCGCAACCTCAAATCCGTTGAGCACCAAGTCATACGCACAGGCTTTGACTGACAATGGCACAGTGTCAAGCAAATGAGCATCCTCAGCTTTCGGTCGGGTAAAGGGATGATGGCGGGCAATCAGCCGATCTTCCTCGCTGTCATATTCAAACAGCGGAAAGTCTACGACCCAGGCAAACTCAAACTGATCTTCACTGACCAGTTTTAACGCATCACGGAAGTACGTACGCAAAGCGCCGGCTGCAACGCATGCCTTCTCCCACTCATCCGCAACCATCAGTACCAAATCATTTTCCTTAAGATTCAACTGTGTAACTAAAGCGTTCTTTTCAGTTTCAGATAGAAATTTCGCAGCCGGTCCTTCAATCAACCCGTTTGCAAGTTTGACGACGACCAGTCCTTTAGCACCATACTTTTTCGCCAACTCGGTCAGACTATCGATTTCTTTGCGGCTAATCGAAGCATAATCGTTTACGATCAACGCTTTGATCGACCCTTTGCGTTCTATGACACTTGAAAACACTTTGAACTCACTTGCCTCAAACAAGGAGGTCACATCATTCAATTCTAGTCCGTAACGGATGTCCGGCTTATCGACACCGTACCGGTTCATCGCTTCGTCAAATGGGATCCTTCGAAAAGGTACCGGCAGATCACGTCCTAGAACCTCTTTAAACACTTTCACCATCATGGTTTCCATGATCGACTGAAATTCAACTTCGCTCAAAAAGGATGCTTCGATGTCGACTTGGGTAAAGTCCAACTGACGGTCCGAACGCAAGTCTTCATCGCGGAAACAACGTGCGACTTGATAATAGCGTTCAAATCCGGCGATCATCAGCATTTGCTTGAAAATCTGTGGGCTTTGAGCCAGTGCATAAAACTCACCGGTATGGACACGCGATGGGACAAGATACTCACGCGATCCTTCCGGGGTAGATTTGGTCAATAGAGGTGTTTCCACTTCGATAAATCCCTCATCGTCCAAGAAGTTGCGCATCGCTTTGGTGATGGCATGGCGCTGCATGAGCTTCTTCTGCATCATCGGCCGACGCAAGTCCAGATAGCGAAAGCGAAGACGCGTGTCTTCTAAAGCATCGGTTTCATCCGCGATGATGATCGGTGTTGACTCTGAGGTGTTGATGATCGTGACATCCGTAACATTGATTTCGACTTCTCCCGTAAGAAGTTTGGGGTTTTTGTCCTTACGCTCAAGGACAACGCCTGTCACTTTTAGAATATACTCACTGCGGACATCTTTGACTTTGTCCGTCAGTTCTTCATTAAAAACACACTGAACGATGCCGGTACGGTCGCGTAAATCCATAAATACGATGGAGCCGAAGTTACGGCGTTTGGCTACCCATCCTAAAACCGTGACGGTTTGTCCACTGTGACTAAGACGGAATTCTCCGTTGGTATGTGTTCTGTTCATAGAATTCTCCTGTTTTTAGCTTTCGCTCTCTGCATGACCGTGATCATGCTCATGTTCATGATCGTGTCCGTGGTCGTGATCGCATACATGATTCTCATCGAGCCAGTGATCCAGCTGATGAATGATGTCTGCATAAGGCACTTCGAGCTGTTCTTGAGTCTTTACGTTTTTCATCTTAACGACTTGTTTAGCAACTTCATCGTCACCGACAAAAATCAATACCGAAGCATCCATTCGTTCTGCCGATTTAAACTGCGCTTTCATCGAGCGTTGCAATACATCCAGTTCCGCACTGAATCCATATCCTCGACAAAATGCCGTTAATTGCATCGATGTCGTCAATACTTCTTTTGATAAAGGCATGATGTAAACATCCAACGATTTCGGTTGAGCCAAATCGATACCTTCAGCATCGCATGCCACCAAAAGCCGCTCGATGCCCAAGCCAAACCCGATTCCGGAAATCGAAGGCCCGCCGAAATATTCGACAAGACCATCGTATCGCCCTCCGCCAAAGATCGTGGACTGCGAGCCCATTTTTTCATTGGCACTCACGATTTCAAACACGGTGTGCGTATAGTAATCCAAGCCGCGCACCAAACGGTCGCTGACTTCAACGGTCATCCCCAATCCTTCCAGATAATGGATGACATCATTGAAGTATGTTTTGGATTCTTCATTGAGATAATCATTGATTTTCGGAGCAGATAACACAGACGGATGTTGTGCATCGACTTTACAATCCAAAATACGCAAGGGATTCTGCTGGTAGCGACGATTGCAGTCAGGACACAAAGTGTCCAAGTGAGCAAAGAAATGCGATTTCAACGCTTCACGATAGGCAGCGCGTGACTCATCATCACCCAAGGTGTTGACCAATACCTTTAAGTCCTTAAGACCGATCGCTGAAACGAAGGCAAATCCCAGGTGGATGACTTCCGCATCAACCAGCGGGCTCTTCGCTCCGATAAATTCCACACCGAACTGATGGTGGATGCGCAAACGGCCCTTTTGCGGACGCTCATAGCGCATGTTTGGTCCGATGTAGTAAAACTTCTGAGGTGTATCCGGGTTGGCATACATCTTATGTTCGACGTAGCTGCGGATCAGACCGGCCGTCCCTTCCGGACGAAGGGTCAGCGAGCGTTGGCCAAAGTCAGTGAATGTATACATTTCTTTATTGACCATATCCGAACTGTCAGATTCACGTTTGAAGACTTCGGTATGTTCGAAAACCGGTGTGCGGATTTCTTCGACATGATAGAGATGAGTGAATTTGCGGATAAGATCCTCGATTGCATGCCATTTGGTCATTTCGATGCCAAAGACATCTTGTGTGCCGCGGGGGCCTTGATAATTTGCCATAGTTTCCTCCTTTGAAACAAAAAAAGCGCCTGTTTAAGGACGCTTAACGTGGTACCACCTTAATTTCTTGTCACAAGACAAGACACTTGAGTCCTTAACGCGGAAAACGGAATTTCCTACTTCTTTCAGAAATTCTCCTTGCAAGTGTCAATCATCAGGCTCTTGCAGAAAGCTTCCACCAGCGCTTCCCTCTCTATAGCAATCCTCTGATGAACTCTTGTTCATCGGATATAGCGGTATTTTATCATAAAGGTCGTCGAACTTCAAGAATCCAAATTCACGAGTTCAAGAAAAGGACCATCGAAACCTGATCTAGAATCTATAAACTTGAACACTGAAATTCAAACCTTACATATATCTATGATTCTTAATAAGCGGTTCTTTCAGCATCATTTTCATATGCCTTAAAAACTTTCAAGCAACTTTCTCTTCCCATCTGCTCTTGTTGCATCTGATCATCGATTCGTTCATTGGCCAGCACCTCATAGAGAAACTCATCGTCAAAACCGATGTCTGCTGCATCCTGCCGGGTCGCACCAAAGGTAAGTTTTTTAATCTTTGCCCAGTGGGCGGCAGAGTAGCACATAGGACAAGGTTCACAGGTGGTATACAGCTCGCAGTCCGATAAATCAAAACGCTTAAGCAATGCAGAAGCTTCACGTATGACCACGACTTCCGCATGGGCTGTAGGATCATGGGTAGAAATGACACGGTTATGCCCTTTGGCAATGACTACCCCGTCTTTGACGATGACTGCACCAAAAGGGCCGCCATCTCTGTTTTGTATACCCTTTTGTGCCTCTATAATTGCGATTTTCATGAATTCATCCATAAACTCACCTCGATTTGAATGGTTCAATCCACAAGTGACTTATCAAGCCAAATTCTGCTATGAACTCAAACAAAAAAAATGATATTATTTTTACTGCAGAGAACACTTTGTTCATAAAAATTATATCACTTTTTTGTTACTTTTGTGCACAATATTCAATCAAAGAGTCACACGGTCGACATCAATGACTCCATTCACTTTGCGAAGGTTGGCGATGACAAGTTTGAGATGATCAAAATCTTCAACAACGATTTTCATCGTCGTCGTGGCAGTCACTTTATCATCATTGACAGTCGAGTTTACCGCATTCAGCCCTGCTTTGCATTGTGAAACGATGGTCACCAGATCGGTAAGAAGAAAATTGCGGTCATTGGCCATGATAAACAGTTGAACTTCATATTTACCGGTTTCAAATTCAGAGTCCCATTCCACATGAATCAACCGTTTGGTTTCATTAATGATGTTGGGACAATCCTTGCGATGTACTTTGACACCCTGACCTTTGGTGATGTAACCGATGATCTCATCACCATACACCGGTGTACAACAGCCGGCCAGCGAAACCATCATCGTCTCGACACCGGCAATGCGGATGCCCGATTTACTGATTGTCTTCTTTTGAGGCGGTTTATTGAACAACTTCGAAAGATTGATCGTATCCAAAAGCGATTTGCGGGTATCGGTCAGTTTTTCCATGATGGCATGAAGCGTCAGGGATTTTACGGAAATCGCATAATAGAAATCATCTTCGTTTTTGACATTGAACTCTTTAAAAACAGATTCTAAACGCTTGGAACCGACGATTTCCTTTTCATCGAGATTTCGTTTTTTTAATTCCTCAATAAACATGGATTGACCTTTTTTGATAAAATCCTGACGGTCTTCCAGTTCTTTTTTCTGTAAAAACCCTTTGATTTTATTGCGGGCATGGGAAGTTTTAACAAACTTCAGCCAGTCCTCCGAAGGTCCGCTGGGCTGTTTGGTCGTACGAATCATAACGACATCACCCGTTTTAAGCTTCGTGTTGATCGGTACTAAAACACCGTTGACGATAGCGCCAATGGTCGCATGTCCGACTTCGGTATGAATACGATAAGCAAAATCGATGGGCGTCGATCCGTTGGGAAGATCGATGACCCTCCCTTTGGGTGACATGACATAAACATTGGCTTCGAAAATATCCTTTTGAAGCACTTCCATGTACTCCTGTGCATCATCATTGACATCACCGGTCAGCGCACTGAAATCTTTAAACCATGACAGCTTGTTTTCAATCTCACGTTGTTCTTTTTCCTGCGAATACTTGCCGCCTTCTTTATAATGCCAGTGAGCCGCAATACCGCGTTCAGCGATCGAGTCCATATTTTCCGTACGAATCTGCACTTCGAAAATATTGCCCTCATCCGCTACGATGGTCGTATGCAGCGACTGATACATGTTCATCTTCGGCATGGCGATATAGTCTTTTAAACGTCCGGGGATCGGACGGTATTTCGCATGGATGTAACCCAAAATTTCATAACAGTTCACTTCTTCTTCACATATGATTCGAATGGCAAGCAAATCCAAAATTTCATCAAACCGTTTTTGCTTGGTCGTCATTTTTTTGTAAATGGAATATAAGTGCTTAGAGCGACCGAAAATCCGGTGAGTGATGTTATGCTCGCTCAGCATTTCCGAAATCTCCTGAATCATCCGGTTGACCTGATTGTCGCGCTCTGCTTTGCGGACTTCTACAAGACGGGCGACTTCGTAGTATTGTTCTCTGTGAAGATAGTAAAAACTCAAATCTTCCAGTTCGTTTTTGATTTCACTGATACCCAAACGATGTGCGATCGGTGCATATACATCGAGCGTTTCCGCAGATATTTTCCGTTGTTTTTCTTCCGGCTGATACTGAAGCGTCCGCATATTGTGCAAGCGGTCGACCAGTTTGACCAAAATGACCCGGATATCCTTAGCCATCGCGATAAAAATTTTGCGGTGATTGACCGCCATGTATTCTTTTTCATCGGTAAACTTAATGTTCCCTATTTTTGTGACACTCTCAACGATCGTCGCGATTTCCGCATCGAACGCTTTCGTCAGTTCTTCTTTGGATATTCCGCAGTCTTCACATACATCATGCAACAGTCCTGCAGCGATCGTCGAAGGACCCACGCGCAACGTTGCCAGAATGTGTGCGACACTGAGTAAATGATTGATGTATGGTTCGCCGCTTTTGCGCATTTGACCGGCATGTTTTTCGGTCGCATAAGCAATGGCTTTTTCGATCAGTTCAAGATTCTGTGGATGACTGATGTATTCCTTGACGGTTTCCATCAGGATATCTACCGTGATTTGTTTCCCTTGAGTTGCCATGGTCCTCCTCCTTTCTGTCTGCTTTTTTTAAAAATCGAAGAGAATTCTCTTCGATTGTTTATTCATACGACATCAATGTAAATATTTCGACATCTTTGAGTTTCTTGCGACCTTCCAATGAGGTAAGTTCGATCAGAAACGCACAACCGACGACATCTCCACCCAAACGGCGAATCAGTTCGATCGTAGCTTCAACGGTTCCGCCGGTAGCCAGCAAATCATCCACGATCAGAACTTTCTGACCGGGTTTGATCGCGTCGCTGTGAATATGCAACTCATTGCTGCCATATTCCAAATCGTATTTATAACTGACGGTCTCACGCGGTAATTTACCCGGTTTGCGCACCGGTACAAAACCGATTTTCATCGCATAAGCGACCGGACAGCCAAAAATAAACCCGCGGGACTCTGGTCCGACAACGACTTCGGTACCCACCGAATTAGCAAAATCGATGATGCGTTGTGATGCTTCATGAAATGCTTCGCCATCACCCATCAACGGCGTGATATCCCGAAACAGGATGCCCGGAATCGGAAAATCTTGTATTTCAGCAACGTAATCTTTTAAATTCATGGATATGCCTCCCTTAACATGTACATTATAGCAAAAATCTGATTAATTTCCATGACTTTTCGATACCTTTTGAGCCATCAAAGAAATCTTGCGTCTGCCCATAAACGATGAAATCGTTACTGTTGCAATGACATCCAACGCTTCCGCATTCCGGATTGAATCATCACAATCACTGAATAGTACGACTTCAGCCTCCTGATTTCCTGTCGAAATCAGCCATTTGCTGAAATTGCGGTTCGCGTTGTGCATCGGACGTTTGACAGCGACATTTTTCAGAAATACCAGCGGCCGCTCAAACCCCTGTCCAAAAGGCGCACATTTCTCAAATTCCTCCACGGCAGCCAGATGAAGCAGTTGTGGTTCTATGCGCAGCACTTCTACCACATCATCATCCAGATGTTCCATCAGATCATTGACGCCTGCGACCATAAATTTGCTGAAATCAGAAAACTGCTCATTGCCGATTTCTACACCGGCTGCCTGGGCATGTCCGCCAAAATGTAATAAATGATCCTGTGCTTCGCTTAACAGTTTGTGCAGATTGATCGAACTGCTACGACCGCTGCCTTTATAACTGTTTTCTTTTTGGGCTAAAACAAGGGTGGGTTTGCCCGTCTCTTTGCTGATCTGACCCGCTGTAATGCCAACTAACCCTTCATGAAACTGCGGATGTGTGATGATCAACAGTTTTTCGTCGGTAATCTGCGATTTGGATAAGTCATACATCTGTGCACTCAGTTGACGACGTGTTTGGTTCAGTTGTTTGATGGTTTCAGCAACCGCCAGAATTTCTTCTTTTTGATCACTGAGCATGTACTTCACAACCTGATTGACATTGGCGCGATCGGATAGTCGGCCGACCACGTTTAATTTCGGAACGATTTGAAAGGCGATCAGCCCTTCATCGTATTGGTTGACAGGTTTATCCAGCAAAGCCGAAAACTGAAGCAAAGGCGAATGATTCAAGGAGGTTAATGCATCGATGATCAATTGACGATTGTAATTCCATAACGGCATCATATCACCGACCGTCGCAACACCTGCCAGTTGAAGCATTTTGTCATTTTCCATTCCTAAAGCAAGACACAGTAAATAAACTAATCCGGATGTGCACATGCTTTGATAGGTTTGGGGAAGTACATCCGGGTGAAGCAGAACGTTTGCTGTTACGGGTTCACTGATCACGTGATGATCGATGATCAACAGCCTTGATTTGCAATCCAAGATCTTCTTATTGACCTCAACAGTCGAGACACCGTTATCGACCAGGATGAAGAAATCATACCCCTTTTCAAGAGCCGCTTCAATCGTCGACTCCTTGGTCCCGTAGCCTTCTTTTAATCGATCCGGAATATAGTACCCGGTGACAAAACCCAACCGCTGACATAAATCTACCATCATAGCCGTTGAACAAATGCCATCCGCATCGTAATCCCCGCAAATCATGACTTTCCGGTTTTCTCTTTTGGCCACATTGAAAAGATTGGCGGCGTCATTGATGACTTCACTGTCCTCAATTTGTAGCCGACCGTAAACGAGCTGATCGATTTGTTCGTCGGTAAGTTTCATCGATGATAACATCAGACGTGTGTAATCAGACGAGAAATGCTCAAATAAACGCTCATCGAGTTCGATGTTGTCTTTTATAGCATACATTATTATCCTCCTTAAGCGAAAAAAGGGCAAAGCCCTTTAATCATTGATACCAATAATCGTCATTTCATCCAAAGTCTCTTTTTTGCGAGTCTTCTTGGATTTTTGCGATTGCGGTTTTTTATTGATCCGGATATAGTACCACAGCTGAACAGCTACGAAAATCGACGAATAAGCTCCGGCAAACAGACCGATCAACATGGCAAAGTTAAATTCAAAGATTTCCGGTGATCCGATGGTGATCAATGCGAATACCGGTAAAATCGTCGTAAAGGTATTGAATAATGAACGCCACAAAGTCACTTGAAGCGAAGAATTGACGATTTGTCGGTAGTCCGCCTTAGATATATGCGGTTTCGGCCAGTGTTTTACGGAATCACGAATCCGGTCAAACACTACGATGGAGTCATCCACCGAGTAACCGATAATGGCCAGAATGACGGCAACCAGCTCCGTATTGACTTCAATGCGGAAGATTGCGAATACACCAAGTACGATGAAAATATCATGAAGCAAGGCAACGATCGTACCCAGCGCATAATCCCATTCAAAGCGCAGTGTGATATACACCATCATCAAAATCCATGCCAGCAGCGATAAGGTCAAGGCATTGATGACCAGTTCGCGTCCGACAACCGGTGTAACGACGACATCATTGGCTTCATGCCCGTATTTTTCTTCGATGAAAACTTTTAATGCACGCAGGTTTTCCGTTGATTCCGTTTCGCGGGTCGTGACATATGCAATGTCATCCCCGGCAAACTGAACAGAAATACTGTCATAACCGAATTTAGCGAAATCAACACGGATTTCTTCCAAAGTCAGCGGGATATCCGATTGCATCGTAATTTTGGTTCCACTCGAGAAGTCGATACCCAAATTGAAACCACCAACACTACGGAAAGTATTGATCGTAAACATTGATAGTCCCAAAATCAAAATCGCAGCACTGCCGATCAGGAATTTTTTGGATTCCTTGATAAAATCGATTTTTGTGAAAGGGCCGAAATACTTCTGATTCTCCCCTTTGGTAACATCCGGAATATTCGACGGTTTTACACCGAACAATCCTTTTTTATTGTTAAAGTATTTGGATCGGACCAAAAGACCCAACAAGAACTTCGTAAAGTAAACATTGAGCATTACAGTTACAAATACTGTGACCATCAACATGGTCGCAAATCCCTTGACTGCACCGGTACCCATGATATACATGATCAACGCGGCAATAAAGGTTGTAAACTGAGAGTCAAAAATCGTCCAGAAAGCCAACTGATGGCCTTCGACATAAGCTTTTTCCAACGTTCTGCCCAAGTACAACTCATCTTTGATACGTTCAAAGGTAATGATGTTGGCATCAACGGTCATACCGACCCCCAAGACCAATGCCGCAATGCCCGGTAAGGTAAAGACGCCACCCATCGTATTGTAAATAAACATAACGACAAATACGTACAAAAACAGCATGATGGCCGCCACGATTCCCGGTAGTTTATAGACCAAGATCATCGCTGCCATAACAAGAAATATACCGACAAACCCGGCAAACAATGTTTGATTAAAAGCAGCGACGCCAAATTCGGCACTCACTACATTGGAATACAACTCTGCCATTTTAACCGGTAACGAGCCTGAGTTGATCAAATCGGCAAGTTCACGTGCTTCAGCATCGGAAAAACTTCCCTTGATGATCGCATCGCCCTTGATTCCCGCCGAAACGGTTGCCGCCGAAATATACTTTTGTTGACCGGTGACTTCTTTGAGCCGCTCGGCTTCATAAGAATCGCCTTCTTCAAAATCAAGCCAGGTAACGATCAGATTTTTCCCGGCTCCCATTTTCGAAACCTTTTCGGTCAGCTCGAAAAATTTGTTTTGATCGGCAATCTTTAGTGATACGACCGGAATGCCGTTTTCAAACCCCAAAGACGCACCGCCTTCGGTAAGAATGGAAGCATCCGCCAACAAATTGTCATCCACATCGCGGAATGTCAAGTTCGCAGTTGCGGAAATAATGCGGCGTGCCTGTTCCTGATCAGAAACCCCGGCAAGCTGAACGCGGATCCGGTTTTCACCTTCGATAACGATTTCCGGCTCGCTGACGCCCAAAACGTCGATACGCTTGGATACAGACCGTGCAACCGCAGCCATCGAAGGCAACGTACCTCCGACATCAAGCGGACTTACTTCGTAAACAATTTCAAATCCCCCTTGTAAATCCAGTCCAAGGGTCATATTCTCTTGTACGTCTTTCGCAAAAAAGGCGATCATCGTGAATATGGCGATAACCGTCAATGCGAAGATAACTAAACGTGGTCTTGCTTTCATTTGCTTACTCCTTCAATCAAATC
>PGZW01000010.1 GCA_002841515.1 Firmicutes bacterium HGW-Firmicutes-19
AATACGCGAGTATAATGAAAGCGTATACAAATATGCCAGCAGGCAAGAAGGAGGGCTTATGAAAAAGATTTTGAATAGACCAGAAGATGTAGTTGAAGAGATGGTTTCCGGTTTAGTCGATGCCCATGATGATGTTGTTTACCGCGTCGGTGATACCCGGGTCGTTGCTCGTAAGTACGAAGGCAAAGGCAAAGTTGGTTTAATTTCCGGCGGTGGCAGCGGACACGAACCTTCACATGCCGGATTTGTAGGAAAAGGTATGTTGAGTGCAGCTGTTTGTGGTGATGTCTTTACATCTCCGACTCCTGACCAAGTGTATGAAGCCGTCAAAGCAGCCGATAAGGGTGCAGGCGTATTCATGGTCATCAAAAACTACACCGGTGACGTCATGAACTTTGAAATGGCCAAAGAAATGGCTGAAAGCATGGATGACATCAAAGTAGAAACCGTCATTACCAATGATGATATTGCTGTTGAAAACTCTACATGGACCGAAGGCCGTCGCGGTGTTGCCGGTACTGTCTTTGTTCACAAAATTTTGGGTGCTTTGGCAGAACGCGGATCTTCTTTGGAAGAAATCAAAGCTGAAGCTGAATTATTAATCAGAGAAATGGCTACCTTAGGGTTGGCATTGACTCCGGCAATCGTTCCTCAGGCAGGAAAACCGGGATTCACCTTGGCTGATGATGAAATCGAATTCGGATTAGGCATTCATGGCGAACCGGGCTATCGTAAGAGTAAATTACGTCCGTCCACAGAACTTGCCAAAGAATTCTATGACAAGATCAAAGCATTCTTGCATTTGACCGAAGCAGACAAAGTTGCGATTTTGATTAATGGCTTGGGCGGAACTCCGTTGATGGAACAATATGTGTTCACACATGACGTATTAAATCTGTTTAAAGCAGATGGAATTGAAGTAGCTAAGAAATTTGTCGGCGATTACATGACCTCTATCGAAATGCAAGGCATTTCGCTCTCCGTTCTGCGTTTGAAAAACCCATTGTGGTTGGAATTACTCAACGACGAAGCTAAGACTATTGCCTGGTAGATGTATGAATCACGGAGGGCTTGTAGTTTGGTTGAAGGCTTGGGCTGATCAAGTCAATGCAGAAAAAGATTACATCAGTGATTTGGATAATGCGATCGGTGATGGCGATCACGGGTTCAATATGAGCAAAGGGTTAACGGCTTATTTGGACGCAAGAGCAATAAAACCGGCAGATACGATCAGTGATGAATTTAAAATGCTTGGCATGACGATGCTCAGTAAAGTCGGTGGCGCATCCGGTCCGCTGTTTGGTTCGGCTTTTTTGTCCATGTCGAAAGATACGGCAGGAATTGATGAGCTATCCGTGGAAGATGTGGTCAAATTGTTGTCCAATGCTTTAGAAGCAATCCAAAAAAGAGGAAAAGCAACGGTTGGCGAAAAGACAATGATTGATGTCTGGCATCCGGCGATTGAATTGCTTAAGAAAAATGAGTTGACCAAGGAGGCTATTGATGGCTTGGTCGATGCCACCATTCCGATGATGGCCACAAAAGGACGTGCGGCATATCTTGGCGAACGTTCTATCGGACATATCGATCCCGGCAGTTATTCATCGGGACTGATGTTGAAACATTTATTATCTGTACTATGATTCGAGCCGGTCAATCGACCGGCTTTTTTATTTCTTAAAAATCATTAAAACCTTGGTATAATAGAATAGAACTTAGAAATGCGGGATGAAGATGAATAAAAACTATACGATTATCATCGTCGATGATGAAGAGGAAGTAAAAAATCGGATCGTATCGAAAATACCGACAGATTTTGGTTTTGAAATCGTCGGATTGGCATCCAATGGTTATGATGCATTAGAACTGATCGAACGTGTCCGTCCCAATGTCGTCATCACGGATATCCGGATGCCTTTTATTGATGGGATTCAATTATCAAAAATCATTCGACGTGAGTACCCAAAGACGAAAATTGCCTTTATCTCTGGATATGATGAGTTTTCTTATGCAAAAGAAGCCATAGAACTCGATGTTATCAGCTATTTATCAAAGCCAATCACTGAAAAGGAAGTTTTAAGTTTTCTGACGAAACTAAAGGCTAAGTTGGACGAGGAGTTTCAGACCCTGTTTAATCAGGAACGACTGGATAAAATGTATAAATCCAATTTACCGGCACTTATTGAAAATCAGTTCAATTCATTGTTGCATCTTTCAACGATTACGGACTCAGATTTAAGTCGTTTTAAAGTGTTCAATATCGATTTATCTGTTGGTCAGTTTCTTTTGGGAATCATTGAAATCGATCATGACGCTGATTTCTCGAAAATCGAACAGCTTCGCATATTCCTTTTGAATGTTTTAAAGGAGAAGTTCTCAGATTGCCTGGATATGCATTATTTCAACACCGGATACGGACTTGTATTTATTATTAACAATGAAACCATCGATATGGAAGAAGTAGAGTCGTGTCTGTATGAAATCGTCTTGACCAAAAAAGAATTCTCTGACATCAAGATCAAAATCGGCGTATCCGATATTTTTGATGATTTTAAGAGTTTTACTCAATACATCAATCAAGCCAAAAAGGCACTGTCCTACAGCAACTATCTTAATATGGGCACAGTCATATATTATAAAGATATTTCTTCAAAAAAGAGCATTCACCTTCAATTGTCTCGGGAGGAAATCAATGAAATCAGTCATGTCATAAAGTTTGGATCGGAAAAAGAAATTCATGATCTTTTCGAAAATCTGATCAAAAATAATTCATTGCATCAGGAGTACTTGTTGAATAAGCAATATTACATCGTCAATCTGACTCATATCTTTATCGAGTTTGCCAATAGTTTGCATGTAGAGATACAAGAATTAATTGAGGGTGATATTGTGGAGAGACTCTCAGAATATCATCATTTATCGGATATGTTTACCTTTTTAGAAAAGCTGGTTTTTGAGATTCGGGATGCGAATATCCAGAAGTCGCAGACGCGAGCCAATGATATATTGGAGGAAGCTGTTTCATATCTCAACAGTCACTACTCCGATGCCAATTTGAGTTTGGAAGCTTTATGTGAGACGTTGGGTGTCAGTATATCTTATCTATCAACGATGTTTAAAAAAGTGTTAGATACATCATTTGGAAAATACTTAATTGGTTTGCGCATGGAAAAATCGAAGGAACTGCTTCGCTTTACCAATTTGAAAATCTACGAAATTGCAACAAGTGTAGGTTACAATGATGTGTATTACTTCAGTTACAGCTTCAAAAAATATTCCGGACAATCTCCGAAGGAGTATCGCAATGTTAAGCAGATTTAAAGATTTGTCCATCGGTCATGCAATCTTTTTAGTGACGACGACGATTGTCGGGGTAATCATGTTGCTGTCTACAACACTTACCTATCAGTTGATTTTTGCTCGTACCGATGAACTGATTGAAAGTACATCGAAAGAGATCAATAAGCAAGTCGTCATGAATTATGAGAATTATTTGAGTAATGTCATTAACACGTCCAACTCTCTTCAGAAATATATTCTGGATTTGACAAAGGCTAATGAAGTAAGTAATCTGGAAAACTTGTTTATGGCTACACTAAACATTGAGCGAAATATTGAAAATATTGCATTGTTTGATTTAAGCGGCAACCGGATTGTATCTAGTACTGGCGAAACAATTGCGGATGACATCATCAGTCGATCCTGGTTTATTGAAGCGCGCAATAACGTCGATATTCATCATTTCAGTTCGTCTCATATTGAGGATGTCGTCGTCAATGGTACGACGGAAGTTTTCTCAGTCTCAAGAAGCATTTATTATTATGAAGAAGGGATTCAAAAAGAAGGAGTACTTCTCATTGATATCGACACAAGAAATCTCAAGGCGCTAGCAGCTCAAACCAACTTGGGAAATCAGGGGCATATCATTATTACCAATCAAGGCAATGAACTCATCTATTCATCGCTTCCCGAATGTACAACGGATGTATGTGAGAGTGCTCGGATCGCCAATGATATCGTGCTGGGTGGTAAACTGGTAACGTTGGACAATATGGCCATGTTTGCCAATGTCAACACGATCAAATATACCCGCTGGAATATTGCCACTTTTATCAATGTCAACGACATCACCAATTCAAAGACAGATACGTTGTATCGGATCGTTTTGATCTTTTTGGGGACACTTATCGCAATTGCCATTTCATCAGCTGTGTTTTCTATGCGGATCTCCAAGCCGATGAACAAACTGAAAGAACATATTCATTTGATTCAAGAGGGTGATTTTGATACGATGGTTCAAGTGGAAGGGCAGCGCGAGGTCGTCGTTTTGGCGGATGCATTTAACTCGATGAGCAATCGCATCAAAGAACTGATGCAGCGCGTACTAAAAGAGCAAGTTGAAAAACGAAAAACGCATTTTGTTGCCTTGCAAAATCAGATCAATCCGCATTTTCTGTATAACACGTTAGATTCCATCGTTTGGCTTAGTGAAAACAATCGGAACAAGGATGTGGAGAAAGCCATCATCGCATTATCGAAATTTTTCAGAATGAGCATCTCAGATCAGATGAGTACGGTACAACTGAAAGATGAAGTTGAGCATGTGCGTAACTATTTGTTGATCCAACAAATCCGTTATCAACACTCGTTCAAGTTTGAGTTTGACATCAATCCTGATGTAGAGCATAACTTTGTATTGAAACTGTCTTTGCAGCCCTTGGTTGAAAATGCAATCATTCATGGGATACGACCGGAAGAATCCTTTACCAAAATTCTTATCAAAGGCTTTCAAAAGGACGGTTTTACGATCATCGAAGTTTACAACGAAGGTTATGGTATGACTCAGCAGCGCATCGATGAAATTCAAGCGATGATCCGTGGTGAAAAAGAGTCAGTAAGTATGGGTTTAAAAAATGTTTATCAGCGCTTGCGGTTATATTACGGATTGGATGCGGACTTATATATTGAAAGTGAATTGGATGAGTATACCAAAGTTACGATGAAAATACCTATCGGAAGGGAGGCGCAATTATGAAAAAAATAAGTCTGTTATTGTTTGCTTTCGTTCTGTTGGGATGTGAGGCTAAAAAGCCGGAAATACCGTTGTTGATCTATGATATGCAAGATGCATATATGTTTGATTTTGAAGATAGAATTCAAGATGCAATGGGAGAAAAGATCATGTTGACGACTGTGGATGGTCAAAACTCGCAGATCATTCAAAATGAAGATATTGATAAGTGGATCAATAGGAAAGTTCCTTTGTTGATCATCAATCCGGTCGATCGATTGAGTGTGTATTCAATCATAGAAAAAGCCAAGAAAAACGGAACAAAAATCATTTTTTTCAATCGTGAACCGTTGGCGCAAGATATGGCTTTATATGATTCCGTGTACTATGTCGGTGCAGATGCGGCTGAGTCCGCAAAGATTCAGGCAGAGATCATCATGGAATTGTTTGGAAATGATCCACAGCTCAATGAATTAGATAAAAACGGCGACGGAATCATTCAGGCAGTCATCTTAAAAGGGGAGCAAGGCCATCAGGATGCGGAAGCGCGTACGAAGGTCGTTATTGAAACATTGACGGATGCGGGATATAAGGTTGAGGTATTGGATATCAGTATTGCTAATTTTGATCGTCAAAGTGCAAAAGTGGCGATGGATAGTCTGATTGCCACCCATGGTCAAAAAATTGAAGTCGTTATTTCAAACAATGATGCCATGGCTCTGGGTGCGATTGAATCTCTTTCTGAAAAAGGATATTTTGTTGATGCCAATAACGACGGTAAGATTGATCGTTCTTCAGAAGTATGGATTCCAGTCATCGGGATCGATGGTCTGGATATGGCAATGGAAAAAATCAATACCGGCTATTTGTATGGAACAGTATTCAATGATTCACAAAATATGGCGGAGGCGATCGTCGAGTTGGCTCAGCTTTTAATAAGCGGTGAAGATATTTCGGATTTCAGTTTCACAATTACCGATAAAAAGTATATTTGGATCAATTACAAGAAAATAACGAACCAATGATGATAATGATTACTCATTGGTTTTTCTTTGTGTAAGATATCATAAAAAAAATGATGATTTCTTAATTTTATGAAAGCGGTTACTAACCTATACTATGGTTAGCATAACATGCAAAAGGAGAGAAACATGAAGAAATTGTTCGTTACAATGATCGCATTGCTGCTTTCAGTAATGGCTTTAACCGCTTGTGCTCCGGCAAAAGCGACCGTAGATATCGGCATCGTATTGCCGACTCGCGATGAGCCTCGCTGGATTCAGGATGAAACCCGCTTTAAAGACGCTCTGAAGGACAGCGGTTATTCCGTTGAAATTCTGTTTAGCCAAGGTTCAACAGCGACGGAATTGTCCAATGTTGAAACATTATTGGCTAAAGGTATCAAAGTTTTGATTATTACTGCTCAGGATGGCGATGCTGCCGGTGCTGCTGTAGAAAAAGCAAAAGCTGAAGGTGTTACCGTTATCGCTTACGACCGTTTGATCACCAATACGACGGCTGTTGATTACTATGTAACCTTTGACAGTATCGCCGTTGGTCAGGCTCAAGGCAAATTCTTGGCTGACAAAGCTACTGGAACCGGTAATCCGTTATATTTATATGCCGGTGCTGCTTCCGATAATAATGCATTCTTGTTCTTCGAAGGTGCTTGGAAAGTATTGCAACCGAAAATTGCTGATGGCACATTCGTAATCAAGAACTCTTCAAAAGCTGTTGAACTTCAAGGCACATTGGCTTTGACAAGAGCTCAAATGTCCGAAATTCTTGGACAAGTTACCACCAACTGGGATTTCAACACAGCGAAAAACTTGGCTGAATCTCATTTGACCGCAGCAACGGATGCTGACAAAGGCAATGTATTTATTTTGGCACCGAATGACGGTACGGCTCGCGCAATCGCTGATGCATTTGCTGCAGATGCTGCTGTTACCAGTTATTTGGTTACCGGTCAAGATGCTGAAAAAGCTTCTGTTCAATACATCATTGACAGCAAACAATCGATGACCGTATTTAAAGATGTTCGTACGTTAGTTGCTGATGCAATCAAGATGGCCGTTGATGTCTTGGATGGCAAGACTCCGACTACGACCGGCGCATATAACAATGGCAAAAAAGATGTTCCTGCCAAACAAACCGCTGTCGTCGTTGTTCATAAGGACAATGTAAGAGCTGCTTTGATTGATTCCGGTTATTATCAAGCCACAGACTTTACTTTCCCGAACTAATCTTAGACTTATAATTTGCAGTGGCGGGAGCTTCCCGTCACTGCTTTCTTAAAAGAAGGGCAGGATGTTATGAGCAATATTCTCGAAATGCGCAACATTACCAAGGATTTTCCCGGTGTCCGGGCACTTGATGATGTTAGTTTTTTAGTCAAAGAAGGCGAAATTCATTGTCTGGTTGGTGAAAACGGAGCTGGCAAAAGCACGCTGATGAAGATTCTAAGCGGTGTATACAGAAAAGGCGAATATCAGGGAGATATCGTTTTAAGCGGCGAGGTTATGAATTTCCATGGGATCCGTGATAGTGAGCGCATGGGAATCGGTATCATCCACCAGGAACTGGCATTAATTCCTGAGTTATCCGTTTATGAAAACATGTATTTGGGACACGAAATCAAGCGTGGTTCTTTTATTGATTGGAATGAAACGATTACTCAAAGCGTCGAATTTCTAAGAAAAGTCAATCTTGCAGTAGAACCGGAAGAGAAAGTTAAGAATTTGGGCGTCGGTAAGCAACAGTTGGTTGAAATCGCAAAAGCATTAAGCAAAGATTTGAAACTGTTGATCCTGGATGAACCGACCGCTGCCTTGAATGAAGAGGAAAGCGATAACTTATTGAAACTCTTAACAGAACTGAAGAGCCACGGTGTCACTTCAATCATGATTTCCCACAAACTCAAAGAAGTCATCTCGATTGCGGATACCGTTACAGTGTTGCGTGACGGAAAGACGATTTGTTCGCTGTCAAAAGAGAAAAATGAAATCAATACACAAGTCATCATTAAAAACATGGTCGGACGGGAAATCAGTGATGTATTTCCGAAAAGACCCATCAAAGAAGCAGGCAGTGTCGCACTTGAAGTAAAGAATTTAAATGCATTTAATCGTGAATTGGGACGTGACATTATCAAAGATGCTTCCTTCCGTGTTAAAAAAGGTGAAGTCGTAGGTATTGCGGGATTAATGGGTGCCGGCCGCACAGAACTAGCCTTAAGTTTATTCGGTAATCCATTGCAATACGTGGTCTCTGGTGAAATATTGATTGAGGGAAAGAAGGTTTCACTTTCATCGCCCAAATCAGCAATCGAAGCCGGACTGGCATATGTCACAGAAGATCGAAAGGGTAACGGGTTGATTTTGATTCAAGACATCAAGCAAAACATTACACTGGCCAATCTTCGGGAAATTTCGAAAAATTCAATCATTGATGCCAATCAGGAAATCAATGTTGCGAATGAATATAAGCAGTCCATCAATATCAAAACGCCTAGCGTAGAGCAGAAAGTTCAAAATCTCAGCGGTGGAAATCAACAGAAGGTTTCGTTGAGCAAATGGTTGTTCACACTGCCTAAAATATTGATACTGGATGAGCCGACGCGCGGAATCGATGTTGGCGCAAAGTTTGAAATTTATACGATTATCAACACATTGGTTGATGAGGGATTAAGTATTATCCTGATATCTTCGGAACTTCCGGAAGTAATGGGGATGAGTGATCGCATATATGTCATGAATCAAGGACGGATTGCCGGAGAAGTTGAAGCAAAAACGGCAACCGCTGAGCAAATCATGGAATTGGCGACGGATTGATGAGGGTAAAGATATGAACAAAATTAAAAACTATTTCAGTGAATTAAGTGTATTATTAAAACTCAACGTCCGTGAATATGGAATGTTTATCGCACTTGCGGTGATCATGCTTATATTCTCGTATTATTCCGGCGGTTTGTTTGTCAGTCCGAGAAATTTATCAAATCTGTTAAATCAAACCGGATACATTGCGGTTTTAGCAGTCGGTATGACCTTGGTTATCATCATCCGGCATATTGATTTGAGTGTCGGTTATGTTGCGGGGTTTGTGGGTGCTGTTGCGGCAATCATGATGGTTCAATACGGGGTTCCCGTTGGAATCGTGATCGTAGCTGTATTGTTGTTGGGAACATTGATTGGGTTATGGCATGGTTTCTTGGTTGCCTTTATGGGACTTCCGGCGTTTGTTTCAACGCTTGCAGGAATGTTGATTTTCCGGGGAGCATTGCTTCAAGTGACTCAAGGAACCGGTACCATTATAATACCGAATGAATTCTTCAATGCTATTTCAAACGGTTACATTCCGGACATCGTAAAGGTTCCCGGTGTGCATGTTCTTACATTGGTTCTGGGTTTGGCTGGGGTTGGATTCTTCATTTACTCTGAGTTTAAAACCCGTAAGAACAAGTTGAAATATAACTTTAAAGTAATCAGCATGAGCATGCTGTTGACGAAATTGGTGTTTGTTTCATCGATCATCTTGTTAATCACTTACATATTGGCAACGTATAACGGTATTTCCTGGACGGTCGTTATTATGTTAGTCACAGTCGGGATTTATCAGTTCATTACCAATAAAACCGTCATTGGACGGCATATATATGCGGTTGGCGGCAATCCGGAAGCAGCGGAACTCAGCGGGATCAGTGTTAAAAAGATCACACTGCTGGTATTTGCTTCGATGGGGTTCCTTTCGGCGGTGTCAGGGATTCTGTTTGCCTCACGCTTGCGCTCCGCGACTGTAACGGCCGGTGTTCTGTTTGAATTGGATGCCATTGCGGCGGCGTATGTCGGTGGTGTCAGTGCGAAGGGTGGCATCGGTAAGGTTACCGGCTCGATCATCGGAGCAATCGTCATGGCTTCGCTATCCAGCGGTATGAATTTGATCGGGATGGACATTTCCATTCAATATATCGTTCGGGGGTTGGTTCTGATTGTAGCTGTCGTATTTGATGTTCGAACCAGAAATAAAAAATAATAATTCCTCGTGGGTGGGGTGGATACAAAAAGAGCGGTGGGGGCCGCTCTTTTGCTTAGTTAAATGTACCGGATCTGATTTTATGTGCTTCTCTTAAAATCGCTTCTTTGCTAGGGTCGACCATACATTGAACCGAAGCAACAAAGGCTCCCTCAACGATTGGACCCGGAACATAAGTACACTTGCTCGCAAGTTCTTCATCTTCGATTAGTTCAATGGCAGCTTCAATGCTAAAGACGGCACTGCCCAAATCCGCAAATAAATAGATATTGTCGTGATGTGCACATTGACGAATGTACTCACTGATTTTGATGGCATCGGTTCCCAGACGTTGATCATCTGTTCCACCCGCCGAGATGATTTCAATGCTTTCGGTATGCGAGGTCATTTCTTCAATCATCTCTTTTAGACCGTCGGTAATTTTATAGCTATGTGATACTAGAATAATGGCTGCCATAGTTGGTCCTCCTGTGTATACTTGAATCTTACTTATTTTATGATGATTTGTCAAAATGTAAACATCGACAATTATCAAAAGTAGCTATCAGGTAGTCGTGATAATATTAAATGCAATTTTTTTATCAGTCATTTATAATACAAAAGAAAATGATGTTCATTTTCGAAGGGAGATTTGAATATGGAGAAGAAGAGAATAACAACTTTTTTAGACAAAGTTGAGAGGGCAGGCAATCGCTTACCTCATCCGGTTACTTTGTTTGTTTTTCTAGCATTTGCGATTATTTTGTTATCTGCATTCATGCAGAGTTTGGGTGTAAGTGTAACGTATGATTTTATTAACACTCAGACACAAGAAGTTGTGACAAACACGGTGGTCGCACGTAGTTTATTGGCGGCTGATGGCATTCGCCACATGTTTACGACAGTTATATCAAACTTTACCGGGTTCTTTGCTTTAGGTACGGTTTTTACAATTATTGTAGCGGTAAGTGTTGCGGAAGGGTCCGGATTAATTTCGGCATTGATGCGCAAGATCGTTAATATTACACCAAGTAAGTTCGTAACAGCTACGGTCGTATTTCTAGGTGTCATGTCCAATGTTGCATCTTCTACAGGATATGTCGTTTTAGTGCCATTAGGCGCAATTATCTTCAAGAGTTTTAAGAAACATCCGATTGCAGGTTTGGCTGCAGCCTTCGCTGGTGTGTCGGGTGGATGGAGTGCGAATTTACTTATTGGTTCCAATGATCCGATGTTCGCTGGTATTAGTACTCAGGCTGCGCGTTTTATCGATGTGAACTATACGGTTTTAGCTACGGGCAACTGGTACTTTATGGTTGCATCTACATTTTTGATTACAATCTTAGGTACTTGGGTCACTGAAAAGATTGTTATTCCGCGTTTAGGCGATTATCATGGAGATGACGATGTTGTTGTTGAAGACATTTCTCAAAATGAAAAGCGTGGACTACGTTTTGCTTTCGTTGGATTACTTTTGGTTGTCGCGTTGATTCTGGGTTTGACATTGCCAAATGAAGCGATTTTGAATCCGACAGGTAATATCTTAGTTTCGCCGTTTATGTCTTCGATTATTGCTGTGATGAGCCTAATTTTCTTCATTCCGGGCTTACTATACGGATTTGGAGCCAAAACGATCCAATCAGATAAAGAACTTGTGGACGTGATGGTTAAGGGCATCAGTGGCATTTCAAGTTTCTTGGTTCTGGTTTTCTTCGCTGCACAGTTTGTCAGTTATTTTAACTATTCGAATTTAGGAGTTATTATGTCAGTTTCCGGTGCGAATTTCTTGCAGAACATCGGATTCATTGGGTTGCCTTTAATTATTGCTTTTATCATCTTGACTGCGTTCATCAATTTGTTCATTGCTGTTGATTCCGCCAAGTGGGTAATCATGGCTCCAATTTTTGTGCCTATGTTTATGCGGTTGGGGTTGTCTCCAGAACTTTCGCAAGTCGTTTATCGGATCGGAGATTCTTCAACAAACATCATCTCGCCGTTGATGCCGTTTTTCCCGCTGGCTGTAGCTTTTTGCCAGAAGTACGATAAGAAATTTGGTATTGGTTCTTTGATTACGACAATGGTACCGTATTCAATTGCATTTTTGATCGGATGGACGTTGTTGTTTATCGTTTGGTACTTTTTAGGCTTACCATTAGGACCTGGAGCAGGATTGTTTTATTAAGCGAAGGAGGCTTACACGTTGAAACCATTAGATAGCAGAATCAGAGAATTTATGCTTAAAGACGGTGTTGATATTGTTTTAGCTCAATCACCGGAGAATTTCGCTTATGTATCTGGATTCTCTGCGCATCAACATGCAGTTTCACGTCAGCCTGGATTTGCTTGCGCAATTGTGAGTTTGACCGGTCATCAAACGATTTTGATCGGCATGGATTTTGAGACGCCTTCCTTTGACAATCGAAACTTTGATGTCCGCAGCTTCTCAACTTGGGTTGGTAATCGCACACTCAGGCAGATCAATGAAAATCTGATTTCTGCGCCATTTGTAACAATGTTGGAACAACTGGTTGAATCTATTGTTGGTTTAGGTGCTATGAGTAAGGTCATTGGTATTGAAATGGAATATCTTCCTGCCCAATTTTACCTGCAATTATTGAAAAGGTTGCCGGATGCCCAATTTGTTGATGTTTCTAGAATGTTTTTGCAAGCCAGGGTAACCAAGCAGCCCCATGAAATAGAGTTTATGCGTAAGCTTATTCGAATATCGGATGAAGCATTATTGGATTCGAGTAAACTCGCAAAAGAAGGTGTTATGGAAAGCGAACTGTTTCGTCATTATTGTCAAAAAGTTATGGCATCCGGTATTGCTTTTCCTTCAGGATGGTCTTCTTTTACGGCAGGAGCAAATGCCGGTAAATTGGGCAGATCTCAGCACTATCGTGTAACCGCGAAAGATGTCATTAAGTTTGATGGAGGTGTCAACGGCGACACGAAGTTCTATACTACCGACTTTTCGCGAAGTTGGTTAATGTCGGATGTAGATCCTTGGTTAATAAAGATAAAGCAGAATTTGATAGGAGCACATGCATTGATGTTGGATGCGATCAAACCTGGAATAAGCTTTAAAAAACTGTTTCATATCGGATTTGATTTTACTGCAAAAGAATTTCCGTTTTATCAACGGGGTCATTTGGGTCATAGTATTTCCATGGGTCCACAAACAGCGGAGTTTCCGTTTATTTCTTCCAATCAAGAGGGAGTACTTGAACCGGGGATGATTTTGGCAGTAGAAAACCCGATGTACATCACAGGATTTAACGGTTTCAATATTGAGGACATGGTTTTAATTACTGAAGACGGGTTTGAACTGTTGACACCTTTGACACCTCATTGGTTGGAAAGCGAATCAAAATATCGTTAAAAAAAACGCCGGTGAATATCGGCGTTTATGATTTATCTCGAAGGTTTTTATATTTGCGCAATTCACTTTGCATAACGGCATGTTGTCCTTTGGTCGTACAAATCAGACGGTTAGACAAGGTGGAATACAAGAATGTAAATCCACGGAAGTGTCGTATATCTTGGTAGGAATCGATCGGCATTTCTAGTTCTTCGATATAAGTTTGAAGATAGGTATTTTTGATGACCGGAATGTTGAGTGCGGATTGTGCAGTCGTGTAGGCAAAATAAGCCAAAACGTCCAACAATTCCTTATCGACTTCCATCTCTTGATTCTCGGGATCAAATCTTACCCAATCTTGCTCTTGAAGTTGTGATGCTTTCATGCGTTTTCCTCCTTTGCGGTAGTTTACCACATCCACAAAGGTTGTGCATCTGTTTCGCTTGAAAAAATATGATATTTTTCATGAAAACTGAAATAATGCGGTATTTTTCAAAGATTTGCGAAAAGAAATTGACCTTTAAATCGAGTACACCACTCACAGGGTAACTTAAACATCTGTAAGGATCATTCTTGACCAAACTTCTTGGATGTCTGATGTCAACCGAATCGTGCCTTGGTCGACGATATAAATTTTGTCGTACAACGGCAATTGATTCTTAAAGATGATATGACTGACATTGATGATCGTTTTATTCAGATTCAGAATGTCTCTTTCAATGCTTCGGGCGATGGATTGTTCCAAACTTGAGAAGATCTCATCGCATAAAATCACTTCAGAGTTTAGACACAGTGCCCGAGCCAACATGAGCCGCGCACGTTGTCCGCCGGAAACATTGGCTCCGTTATTGCGTAGGGGTTCATGAATGTCCAAATCGGACAATCCGACCTGATTCAAAGCATCGCGTACCTTTTGTTCATCCATGGGCTGATACATCGTCACATTATCCAAGATCGTTCCATTGAATATGAATCCAATTTGATCGACCGTAGCAAACAAGGAGTAATAATCAATCGGTACGATATCAAAGATATTTGTTTGATCCAGACGTACCAATCCGTTTTTCGGCAATATCGATTGACGGATGGTTTTAAGGACCGTTGATTTTCCAGCTCCGCTGTGACCGACGATGAGAACTTTCTCAGATTTATTTATATCCAGATTGACTGATTGAAGGATCGGCTGCGGATCGTCTTCATATCCCAAGTCACAATGTTCGAAAAGCAAGGATTGAAAATCGTTTACCCGAATGTGACGATCAATGAATGGTCGATTCAGATTTTTATCAAACTCATCCAATACGTTGATGATTCCTTTCATTTGCGTGATGACCGGAGTGAAACGTTGTAACGGCCACATGACATTACCGAAACTAGTCGCGACCATAATCAGCGAACCAAGGGAAGCTTCTGCGCTGCGGGCAAACAAAATCCCGGAAACGATCAATGTAAAGATGATGCTGGTTTGTATAAAGTTATTTAAAGCATCAACTTTCGTCGACTGCTTATCCACCGTGTAGTTATCTTTTTGTACTTTGGTTGCTTTACTGACAAAAGCATCAAATCGCAGGTTTTGAAGTTGATGTTGCTTGATGATTTCAAAGCCATTAAGCGTTTCATTGACGAAATCCGTATACTCTTGTAACGACTTTGATTTTTTCGCTTCTGATTTTTGCACAGGTTTGTTTGTTTTTCCTGTGATAAATACAAAGATGACGAGCATCGCAAAGGCAACGGCAACCAGGTAAAGACTTACGGTTGCTACGATGACGACAGACATCAGAAAGCGCGAGGCCATATGGATGATTTCAAGGACATTGAACAGAAATTTTTCTTCAAATCGATCGAAATCATTGGTCAGATTCGAGCGGTAGATATTGCATTGTTCTTTTTGTAGCTGAGTAATATCTTGTTCCATCAGTTGATGGATATAGTGATTCTTTAGCTGTTTCAGACTGGTTTCCAAATACTTGGATTTCAATAATGTGCCAATGGAATCCAAGATCAATGAGCCCAACATGATGGCCAGCATCAGCTGAGCCGTTTGTAGTACTTTGTCCATTTCTCGAGCCAAACCATAATCAGTAATGACTTTGAGCAGATAGATATTCCATCCGGACAGTGAAACGAAAAATATCGTGTGTATGACATTTACGATCAGCCAGGGGATGTTCCCTAATTTCAATTTTCTCATATTGCAACTCCTAAGGTTTCCAGTTCGATTTTGGTGTCGAAATGTTTCGACAAATAATCCAAATGACGATGGGAAACACAAATCAACGTCTTATCCAGATTCAGCAGTGTATCGTATATGTGCTGCGCGGTTTGATCATCCAGACTTGCGGATGGTTCATCCACAAACAGGACTTCACGGTCATGGTACAACTCTCTTGCAATACTTAAGCGCTGACGCTGACCACCGGAAATATTAAGACCGTCCTGTTCCAAAATATGATCTTCCTTCGCTTGCAACGTTGTGATCCAGTCATACAAATCGACATCTTTCATCACCTTATCAAATTTTTCTTTGTTAAAGGGTGAAGCAAGAATGACGTTGTTTTTGATCGAATCGTTAAACAAAAAATGTTGTTGACGGATATAGCCGCAGGACTTTAAGAAACTTTCCGTTTGTATGGTTCGAAGTTCATGGGAGTCTACGATGATTTCTCCTTGATACGTCGATAAGTTTTGAGCCAGGCAATTGAGCAACGTCGTCTTGCCGGCACCGGATGGACCTATGATCAATACTTTGTCCTTCGGCTTGACTGAGAAGTTCAAATCTTGTAAAATCCTATGATCACCATAAGAGAAGGTCAGATTCTTAACTTTCAAGACTTCTCTAAAAGACATTTTATTTACAGCTTGCGGATTGACTTGCGGTTGGGTGATCCGGTTGAAAATATCGATCGAAGTTTTGAACCGGTTAATAAAGTTGAATCCGCTGATCATGCTCCACACCAACTGTCCAATCAGATTAAATACCAAAATCAAAGAGGTCAAGGTAACCATATCCTGGATGTAAAGATAAGTCGCATAAATATAGATGATCATTTGAAATGTGCCGGCGATCCAGTGATTCAAGTTGGATTGAAATTCATCGATCCTAAATGCCCGTTTCTTGATGTTTTCAAGTGCAAACACGATGTTTTCAAAGGGCTTTTTAAAATTTTCTTCCACGTGATACAACTTGATGACTTCCATACCATTAAGGATGTTGGTCAATTGTACATTGTAATCCGCATTGGCCTCCTGGGTTTGTTGCTTGGTTTTTCTGGCAACCGGTTCAAACAATTTGGTTACAGCAAACAGTATTACTGAAACAAAGAGGGTCGCTACGGCAATGATTGGGGAGATGAAAGTCAAAATCGTGACGCCTAGTATAAAACTGCCAAAGCTGTAAATGATGTTAAGAAAGGATAAGAAGAAATCTTTTTCAAACAAGTTGATATCAGATACCAACATGGACATGTAATGTTCCTTGGGGTTCTTTCTAAAACTCTCGTATGTATGTGACATGATTTTCTCATAGGCCAACGTTCGTACTTGAATCAAAATGTCACGCATAAAACCGATTCTCAAAAAGCGTGAGAGCATTTGGGTTAAGATGGGGGTAAAGGCAAATAGCAACACAAGGGCGATGCGACGCCAGATGCCGGCAAAATCGGCTTCTTCAATAATGCCAAAAGCATTGGAAAGTGCCAAGGTAAAGAATAGCCCGCTGATCGTCGTCATAAAAGCACCGATCAAATAAAGGGTTAACTGTTTTTTGTTCTTACGCAACAGCTGATTTAGTGTCATGATGATATTCCTTCCTACATAGGGTTAATAAGCACATTTATCGTATTCTATCGCTTGTTCAATGTCAACATGACGATAGCAGATTTCAAGATAACTGTTTATAGTATGATTTTTCAGATTTCTGTAAATCAATTGACTCATAACTCCGATAATCACATTTATCGAATGACAAGATTTTCTGACATGATATAATCACTTCAAGAACATCGATTGTTAAGCAGGTGGAACATGAAAAAAAACAGGAGTATTCGCGTAAAGTTTGCCATTCTCACCAGTATATTCACGATCATACCTACACTGTCAGTCATTGCTTATACGACGATCACTTTACAAAACACGTTGCGTAAAGAAATCGTTGATTCAAATCAATATCAGATGCAATGGGCGAATCAGTTGATCAATGATATTTATTTAAGAGCGGACTCGTTGTTTATCGATGACTTGTCCATCACGGCCATTTCTTCGGTGTTGATCATGGCGATGTTGCCTGCGGTCGTGTTTTATATGATATTGCAGAAATCGATTTTAAAAGGAATATCTGAAGGAGCGCTTAAACAATGAAACAAACGGATTTTGTACACACGCAGGGAAAAGATATCATCGATCCACAGGGCAATAAGATATTGTTGCGTGGAGTCGGCTTGGGTGGCTGGTTGCTTCCGGAAGGTTATATGTGGAGGTTTCCAAATCAAGGGGATCGTCCAAGGAAAATTGAGAGGGTCATTGAGTCGCTGATAGGTAAAGATGCCGCAAGTGACTTTTGGCAGTCGTATTATGAAAACTATATTTCAAAAAATGATATCGATAAAATTGCGGATGATGGTTTTAATTCCATTCGTATCGCGTTGCACTGGCGTTTTTTGCTGGATGAGAATCACAACATCAACCAGAAGCACTGGCAGATGTTGGATGATATCATTCAACACTGCGAGTCTAGAAACGTATATGTAATTCTTGATTTGCACAGTACGCCTGGCGGTCAGACAGGGGCGAATATTGATGACAGTGAGAACAATGTTCCTGAGCTGTTTACCAGTGAATACAATCAGGATTTGACGGTATTCATTTGGAGAGCATTAGCCAACAGATACAAAGACTCACCGATCATTGCTTGTTATGATTTGTTTAATGAGCCGGTTCCGGAGTTTCATGGGGAGTATACCCATAAGATCTATCCGATGTATCAGCGGTTGATTAAGGAAATCAGGGATATCGATCCTTTTCATATGATAACGTTGGAAGGTGCTCATTGGTCGACGGATTGGTCGATATTTACCCATAAGCTGGATGATAACGTCCTTTATCAGTTTCATAAGTATTGGAATAATCCGGATGCGGAGAGTTTGAGTAAATTTCTGAGGTTGCGCGATGAGTGGAATGTTCCGATTTTTATGGGTGAAGGCGGAGAAAATAACAAGGAGTGGTATAGCGGAGCGTTTGCGCTGTATGAAGAGTTGGATATTTCTTGGAACTTTTGGACGTACAAAAAGATGGATACGACCAATTCGATGGTATCCATCAATAAGCCCAAGGATTGGGATCTTCTGGTGGATCATATGGAAAAAGGTACAACCTTAAGCGAAGAAGATGCAAAAGCAATATTTTCCGAGTATTTGCATAACATCAAGCTTGAAAACTGTGTGCTGATTGATGATGTGGTCAATGTTCTTTTCCGTCGTCCAAGCATCGAAATTCCGGCTATTTTCTATAATTGGGATTTGAATGCGAAAGCAAAAAACTCGAATGGGTTGAATGTTGGATATCGAATTGATGATCATCGCGATATCGTGTTTGTGAACAGTGAGTTACAAAAACCGACCTTCCAGCATGGTCGAGGTGAAAGTTGGAAAGAGGATGAGTGGTTGTGTGTACAGATGCATCAAGGTGATGAGTTGAATTATTGGTTTACTTCAAGAAATCAAGAAATTTGTATGTTTAGTTTAGTGTTGATCGTTGATACCACCTCAAAGATTTCGGTTTCACTTAACGATGAGCTTGTTGAGTTTGAGTTAAACAAACAGGGCAGGCAAGTCGTAGAAGTTGCTTCATCAATGGTCAACGAAGGAAAGTCATCCATTAAGGTAAAACTAGTGTCAGGTGAAGTCCGTTTGATCACCATCAAGATTAAGAGTCAATCATAAAGTTAACCAAGAAAAAGGGCATCGCGAGATGCCTTTACTTTGCCAGATATTCGGTTAATGTATCCACGATGATCTGATGATCTTCTTGCGGTTTCAATCCGCTGACACTGATTGCGCCGATGACACCGCTTTGTGTAAGAATCGGAAATGATCCTTCAAGCAAGGTGTAGTCCTCACTGTTAAGTCCGTAACGGGCCTCCAACAACGGATATTCCCCTTTGAGTTTTTCGTTGAGCCACATCGTACTGTGACCAAACATTAGTACGGAATTGCGTTTACGAATCGACCAGTTCATATTGATGGGATTTGAGCCGGTGTGACTGTAGCGGTAGACGGTCATGTCGTTGAGGTAGATTTCAATGGTAATAGGTAAGTTCTGATTGATTGCCTTATTGGCAATCAAAGTACCAATAGCATAGGCTGTCGTGCGATCAAATTTGTCAAATACATATTGTCTTTCCAGGTTTTCAATTTGTTCTAGCATCATTATTTTCCTTCCTTATTTTTATTGTCTTGCTCGATGATCCAAGCAATATCTTCTTCGCTCAGCTGATTCGTTTTTAACATATAGGAAAAATCAAGATCTCTTAACCGTAATACAGGCTCATCTTTAACCACATTGACGATTTGTTCTCTTAATGGCTGAATTTTTCCCCGCTCTATCGGATCCATGATACGCTTCGGGAATATCAGTTCCCCGGTACCCATAAACGGCCGTATGTGTGGTTGTGGCCATTGCTTGAAATCATTATTTTCAATGTGATCCTCAAGTCCGAAACGAAGTTCCCATTCGATGCACTTGCTTCGCAATTGTTTTCGGATTTCATCAAAAGCGCTTTGATGATCATCCAAGACATTGATCCTTTCCTTGGGATCATTGATTAAATCAAACAACTCTTCTCTGGCACCGCCATAATAATAAGCATATTTATAGTCAGATGTAACAACACTCACCCAACGGCGGGCTTCTTTGCCGTGTTCAATAAATGTTTCATTGCGGTCGCTAAGATCAAAAACTGATTTTCCGGCTAACTCAAAAGGTGCCGGATATTGTGCACCGACGATTTCCAATAAGGTGGGCATAATATCATTGAGGTTGATCAATGCGTTCACCGTGGTACTTGGCTTGATCTTATCGGGATAACGGATGATAAAAGGAACTCTCGATGAACCGTCATAGGGCAAGAACTTTTGGAAGGTATCCATATCGCCCAACATTTCGCCGTGGTCGGAACAGAATATGATGCACGTCTGATCATACAAGTTCAAATCTTTTAATGTCTGAATGATCCGTCCGATCTGCTCATCGACCTGCGCAATCGAAGCAAAGTATAGCTCTCTGAATCTGCGGAATACATCTTCATTAGGATAGTTGACGATATTTCTATTTTCTTCTGCCAGCCAGCTGATTGGGGAAAGGGAATGAATGGGTTCAGGTAAATCTTTATCTTTGTACAAATCCGCAAACTCATCACATACATCCATCGGTGGATGCGGATGTACGAAACCTGACCAAAAGAAGAAAGGTCGTTTTCCACCATTGATTTTCAATTGCTCGATCGTCAAATCCGCGACCCAGGTCGATCCGTGATCTTTCTTATCAATTACTGAACGCTGGGGCATCATGTACAAAGGATCGCGAACACCATGCAACGCCGATATATGGTCATATCCGCTATTCTTCAGATAAAGGGCATAATCATCTTCCTCACGGTGTCTTGGGACTTCATCAATCATAAAGTATCGATGAAAGCCGTCGTGCCGGCGATTGGGTTCAAAATGAAGTTTTCCGATAGCGATGGTATCGTATCCGGCATCCGATAAAATCTGCGGAAGTTTCGGTAAGTAATAAGGCGAAAAGCGGTGGCGCGTAAAATCATTATCATCAAAGCCATGATGCCGGGCGGTCAGACCAGTCAAAATGTTCTGCCTGGCCGGTACACACACCGGGTTGGGTGTATAAGCATGGGTATAAAGTGCGCCTTCCTTGGCCAGTTGATTCAGATGGGGAGAGTAAATCAGCGGATCAATTGCACCAATCGCATCAAAGCGCTGCTGATCGGTGGTAATGATGAGAATATTCGGCCTTTTTTCCATGAACAACCTCCTATACGGATACTTACATTATATCGGAAAAACAACTGAAAGTTTGTGCAATTTGAAAGATTTTGTTATATAATTGAGGTTATTAGGAGGGATTTCAATTATGTCAACCGCTTACGAAATCGTCACCGACACAACGCTGACTTATCATCAACAGTTTATCAATTTAGCTAAACTTGGTGAGAATACCGATACGACCTTGCCATACAATCCGGAGTTTTTAAAGGCAAAAGAAGCCGGAATGATTTGTGATCTATTTGAAGGCGCTCTGCCGTTTCGTCCGCGCTATATTTTGCCTGACTATTCTATCTTAATGAAAAATGGCAGTAAATTCTTACAGTTGGATCCGCCCAAAGACATTTGGGAGGCGACGTCTGCGTTGATGATCATGTATCGACATGTTCCCTCCGTTTCATCCTTTCCTGTGTTTTTAGGAAATCTGGACGAACTGCTTGATCCTTTTATCGTTGATGAACAAGAAGCGACCAAAGCGATCGGGTTGTTTTTATTACATATCGACCGCGTGTTATGTGATTCTTTCGTTCATGCGGATATCGGTCCGAAAGATACCAAGGCCGGTCGTATCATACTTAAAGAAACTCTTCGTTTACAAACCGCAGTTCCCAATATGACCGTTCGCTATGATTCAGAGTTGACCAGTGATGAATTTGGGGCACTGTGTGCCGAAGTCATGCTTTCAACTGCAAAACCAAGCTTTGCCAATCATAAAATGTTCTCCGCAGAATTCGGCGAGAAAAATTACGGATTGGCCAGCTGTTACAACGGCTTGCGCTTGGCAGGTGGCGGATATACGTTGCCGCGTTTGCGCTTGGCCAATATTGCTAAAGAGGCAACGTCGATCGATCATTTCAAAAATGTCCTTCTTCCAAAATATGTTGACCTGATGACGGAGTTTATGGATTTGCGCATTCGCTTTATGGTCGAAGATTCCGCTTTCTTTAAGAGCAACTTTTTGGTTAAAGAAGGATTTATCAAGCAGGAAAATTTTGTCGGTATGTTCGGTCTGGTCGGGTTGGCAGAATGTGTCAATACGCTGATGGGCATTGAAGATAAGAAAAAGGGTTATGGAAACAATAAGAATGCTGATGACTTGGGTGAGGAAATTATCGCTCACTTGGACCATTTGGTATCTTTGCATAAAGCGCCTTACAGCGAAAACAGTGCGGATCGCTACTGGCTTCATGCCCAGGTCGGCATTGAAAGAGACGGACTGGATTCATCTCCGGGAGCACGCATCCCGATTGGCAGTGAACCAGAAATACATAAGCAAATCGCTCATTCCGGCCGATTTCACAAATACTTCCCGACGGGTATCGGTGATATTTTCCGCTTTGAGGAAACTTGGAAAAACACACCTGAATCCCTGTTGGACATTATCAAAGGAGCTATGAATGCCGGTATGCGCTATTTCTCGGCATATTGCGAAAACAATGATGTCGTGCGGGTGACCGGTTATCTGGTCAAGCGCAGCGAACTGGAAAAACTTGATCGTAAAGAAGCTGTCTTGAATGGTGCTACCGTGTTGGGTCAGGGATCGCGTGATATGGCGCATGCTCTTGACCGTAAGGTTACGAAATAATGTTGTTCGCCCCGGTGAACAGAATCATCCCATTTTCTAACGTAGATGGCCCCGGTAATCGGATGGCCATCTTTTTGCAGTCGTGCCCGTTTCAATGCTGGTATTGCCATAATCCCGAAACGATCAACATGTGCATTCACTGTGGGATATGTGTGCCCGGATGCCCATCGAAAGCGCTGGCCATGACCCATGGGAAAGTACATTGGGATGAATCGCTGTGTGAGCAGTGTGACAGTTGCATCAAAATATGTCCGCATTTGGCCAGTCCGAAAATCCTGACGATGTCGAGTGATGAAGTCATTGATAAGCTCAGCGAAGTATCCTCGTTTGTGCGTGGTATTACGGTGAGTGGCGGTGAGTGTATGATGCATCCCGAATTCTTGGAAGAGTTGTTTGGTAAAGTGAAAGCACTAAACATGACATCACTCATTGATTCCAATGGATTTGTCCGTTTCGAAGATTATCCGAGGTTAATGGATGTTTGTGATGGGGTGATGCTGGATGTTAAGGCCACCGATCCGAAGTTTCATCAGCAGCTGGCAAAACATGATAACGCTTCCGTAATGGATAATTTGCGCTACTTATTGTCTGTCAATAAACTGACGGAAGTTCGCATCGTCTGTCTGCCGCGTTTTGATGAACAAAACCGCAAGACCATCGAAGATGTCGTGTCAATCGTCAAAGATCAGGCGAGAATCAAGCTGATTCGTTACCGCCCGTATGGTGTTCGCAAAGAGGGTCTTGATATTTTGGGAAGTGCATCGTTGGATGAAGAGTTGTTTTTGGAGTATAGACGATATGCCCAGTCCTTAGGAGCTGGGGAAGTCGTTAGTGTATAAAAGGAGGAACTGATGGAAATCAATCAAAAAGTAAAGGACTTTCTGACGTTTGATTTAGGTGAAATTCACTTAGAGGCTTTTGATCGCAAACAGTTGGATGTTTGTTATATGGAAAAAGGTAATAAGACGTTTGATTTATATTTGCCAGAAGGCGATGGACCTTTTCCTTTGCTTTTGGTCGTTCATGGCGGAGGGTGGATCAGCGGACATCATCGTTCGAAGTTCGTCGAGCAGATGACACATCCGATTCGTCATGGTATCGCAGTGGCTTGTATTCAATATACCTTAGCTCTGGAAAAACCGTTTCCTCAGCAAGTCTATGATATAAAGACGGCGATTCGCTATTTTCATGCCAATGCTGATCAATATCCGATCGATCCTTCGAAGATTTTCCTATGGGGAGAGTCGGCCGGTGCCCATTTGGTCGCATTGACGGCACTGACGTTGGATAACGGTCAGTTTGAAGATCGCAGCCTGGGTTATTCTCTTGCGGATTCTTCGATTGCCGGAGTGATTGGTCATTACGGTGTTTATGACTTTATGACCATGGACGATCAGTTAAGTGATTTGGGATATGAAAACGATTGGCCGATGAGTGATGATGATTCATTGGCAAGCTGGCTGATCGGCGGTCCGTTCAATGATCATTTGGACATCGCTTATTCCGTCTCGCCTCAAAATCACGTACACAAAACATCCTTTCCTTTCTTTTTGCGTCACGGCAAGGCGGATTCAATGGTTCCTTGGCATCAAACCCGTGATTTCGCACAGGCATTGATCGAGGTGGGATGTACCATTGATTTGGATTACATTGATGAAGCAAATCATGCGGAATTCGTATTTTTTGATGAAGAACAAACCCGAAAAATCGCTGATTTCGTTTTCGGGGTTAAATAGTGTCAAACTGGCTTGAGGATATCCGGGCGGCCTGGCTTGGGAAAATCATTGGTGTGCGTTTGGGTGCTCCGGTAGAAAACTGGTCGTCACAACAGATTAAGGCCTCTTTTGGAAGAATTGAGGATTTTGTCAAGGACTATCTGGTATTTGGGGCGGACGATGATACCAATGGTCCGCTCTATTTTACGCGTGTATTGTTGGATAAAAATGCCAATGAGATTACTTCGCAGGATATTGCGGATACAATGCTCAACGTTATCGCGGATGAGCATGGATTTTTCTGGTGGGGCGGGGTCGGTGTTTCTACGGAACATACGATGTACAACCATTTGAAAAACGGCATGAGTGCCTTAGAGAGTGGCAGTAGCCGGATCAATGGCAAAGAACTTTCCGAGCAAATCGGCGGTCAGATTTTCAGTGACGGTTGGGCTTATGTGGCATATGACAATGTTGATTTGGCTGTGGATTTGGCTCAAAAGGCGGCTTCGGTGTCACACGATGGGGAAGCTGTGGAAGGGGCGAAGTTTGTCAGTGCGGCCATCAGTCTGGCCTTTAAGCATAAGGATATTTTCGAAGTGATGAATAAGGCACTTGAATATTGTGATCCGCAAAGTGAGTATGTTCGGGTCGCTCAAAATGTCATTGCTTTTTCCCGTCAGTCTGAAAGTTGGGAAGAAACCTTGGGGTACATTCAGCGGACATATCCATATTCCTGTTATGGCGGTATATGTCCGATCATTCCGAATATGGCGGTCATGGTGATGGCGATGGCTCACGGTAAGCAGGATTTCAGAGAAACGCTTTTGATTTGTGTCAATGCCGGATATGATACGGATTGCAATGCGGGCAATGTCGGTTCGATCATGGGCGCTTTGGTTGGAATTGACGGACTTTTCTCACCTTGGGTCTATAAAATCAATGATGTCGTGTTGTCTTCAGGATTATTGGGTAGTGTCAACAGTCTCGATGCCACTCAGCAAACACTGTATTTTGGTTCGCTTGCAAATGCGATCAATCCAGCGTTATCGGACCAACGGCTAACCATTATCAATGACTTTTCTTTCAGTCTGCCATTTGCGACTCATGGGTTTTTCGGTCGCTGGCATAAATATTTTGATGGATCACACATCAATGTCGAGATGGCGGATGCCAAGTATAAGCGAGCGCTTCAAATCAATGTTCATAGCGCACTTCCGCAAGAGTCGCTCGAGTTCATCAAGAAGACCTATTTTCGGGCGAGTGAAGTACATGATTCACGATATGAACCATCGCTTGCTCCGGTCATCTGGCCTGGTCAAACGATACGTACCCGTCTAAAAGCTAAATCAGCGGGTTTGTTTGAGGCTTGTCTTTTAGTGCGGGATATCAATGGAAAATTAGTAAAATCGGATATCGGTCAACTGAACGACCATTTTTCAGAATTTGATCTTCAAATTCCCAGTAATTTCTCACTGATTGCGGAAATCGGTGTTGAACTCATCTGTCTTGAACGAACCTTTCTGACGCATGTTTGGGTAGATTCGGTGATGGTCAATGGAAGTGTTGATTTCTTCTGGGATGTGACAAGTTTACCCATAGAAGACTATGGACGTACCTTTTATATGGGAAATCATCGCGAAATAGCAGGGTGTACGCATGTCAATGGGGATTGGGTCGTGGATGGTGGGATCACTTGCACATCGAATGATCGTGCTATGCTGTTATATGGTGATGTGCGTTGGAAACATCCCCAATTTGACGTCGATCTTCAACGTTGGGATGTGGGAAGTGCGGTATGTTTTGCGGTACAAGGAGCATTAAGTTATATTGAAATCGTTCGTATAAATCAAAATGAAATTCATATAAATCGCAGAGTTGGCAGGAATATTCAGAACCTATCTAAAGTTGTTATGTCGAATGTGAAATCGGCTCAAATTTCATTGCACATTGTATGTGTATCACATATAATTATATTCAAAGTGAATGGTACTATTTTGGGTAAAATATTCATGAAGGATGTTTCATGTTCGGGCAGTTTAGGATTTGTCAGTGGCTCAGCGAAGGGAATATTGATTACCGGGATTAGAGTCAGCAATGCTGATTTTAATATAAATGAGGAGGAAACATGAAGAATTTATTGAAGATTTTATTAGCCTTGATCATCGTTTTCGGGTTTGTCGGATGTGCAAAGCCGGTAGAGAAGAAAGAAGGCGTAAAAGTGGCGTTGTTGGTGCCTTTCCGTGGCGACCAATCCTACTTTGATGTAACAGCCAATGGTATGGCTTTGATTAAAGCAGAATATACCGATGCCACAACAACGATCATTGAAATGGGTCGTGATCAATCCAAGTGGGAAAACTACTATCTCGATGCTGCTGAAGGTGATTATGATATCATCATCGGTGGAAACTGGGAAGCATCGCCGACTTTTGAAAAAGTCATCGCTCAATTCCCGGCCAAGAAGTTCATTAACTTTGACTGGGACGTCGCACCGTCCAACGCCAATACGTATGGTATGTTCTATAAGGCCAACGAACTGGGCTATTTGACTGGGTTGGTTGCCGGTTTGGTTACCAAGTCCGATTTGAAGTATGCCGATCCGACCAAGAATATCATTGGAGCTATCGGTGGTATGGAATTTGCCGGTATTAATGACTTCTTGTATGGATATATCCAAGGTGCACAAGCTGTCAATCCGGATGTTAAGATTTTCATTGCTTATGCCAACAACTTTGGCGATCCTGCCAAGGGTAAAGAAATTGCTCTAAACCAATATGCCAGTGGAGCTGATATCATCTTCCACGCAGCCGGTGGTACGGGTAATGGTTTGTTTGATGCAGCTGTTGAAGCCGGTCGCTATGCGTTGGGTGTAGATGCTGACCAAGCATTGTTATTTAAAAATGATGCAGCAAAATATGAGAAGATTCTGACTTCAGGCACGAAGAATGTTGATTTGGCGATTTTACAAGCTGTAAAACGTCACTTAGCCGGAACACTTCCGTACGGAACACTTGAAATCTTGGGTATCAAGGAAAACGGTGTCGGATTAGCGAAAAATGATGTTTACAATGCATTGCCTGCAGCTATCCGTGATGTTGTTGCTTCTTTTGAAGCTAAAGTTATCAGCGGCGAAATCGTTGTTAAGAGCGCATTGACTCTGACGGCGGACGAGTGGAACGCAATTAAAGCTTCCGTTCAACCGTAAGAAGAAATCATATGATATTACGAATGCTCTACACAAAGGTGTAGGGCATTCGTTGTTAGAAAGGGTCTTTATGAGTGAAATCATACTCGATTTGAAGGATATCACAAAAATATATTCCAATGGCGTCGTGGCCAATCGCAATGTCAGTGTTGATTTCCGAAAAGGTGAAATCCATTCGATCGTCGGGGAAAACGGGGCGGGGAAATCGACATTGATGAAGATCATTTTCGGTATCGAACATGCATCTTCGGGGACGATTACCTATCGGGGCAAGCCGACGCAATTTCATAATTCGATGGAGGCCATTCTTAGTGGTATTGGAATGGTCCATCAGCATTTTATGTTGATCGATGATTTTTCAGTAGCGGAAAACATTGTTTTAGGTATGGAACCAAAACAAAAGCGTTTCTTTTTAAATAAAAAAGAAGCGGTCAACGTAACGAAAAATCTGGCTAAGAAATATAATTTTGATATGGATGTGACTCAGCGCGTTTCACGGCTGACGGTCAGTGCCAAACAGAAAGTCGAAATTTTAAAAACGTTATATCGGGATGCGGAAGTCATCATTCTCGATGAGCCGACAGCCGTACTTACGCCGCAAGAAACTCAAGCGCTTTTTGAGAATCTGAAACACTTTAAAAACATGGGACATACGATTCTCTTCATTTCTCATAAGTTAAATGAAGTGAAGGCGATCAGCGATCGGATTACGATTATGCAAAACGGGGAGAGCCGTGGAACATTCAATAATGAAGATATTACGATCGAACAAATGACGGAGCTCATTGTCGGACGTAAAGTATCATTATCGTATGATGATTTCAAATTTGAATCTGATCGCGACGGTGTTGCTTTTAAAGTTGAAGGATTGCATCTGACGAAAAAGGGTATCCCTATTTTAAAAGATATCAATTTTGCGATTCGTGAGGGTGAAATCCTCGGTGTGGCCGGTGTTCAGGGCAATGGACAATCGGAGTTGGTACAGGGGTTGGTCGGATTGGCGGATATTAATGGCGGAAAGTGGTTTATCAATGAACGAGATATATCCTCCCTTTCTGTTGATCAGAAGCGTATTCACGGATTGGCTTATATTCCGGAAGATCGCATGAAGGAAGGTATTGCGCAAGGGGCGACCGTCGCTGAAAACCTTATTTCCAGTTACTATCGGCGTAAGGAAATCAATGGTCCGATATTTATGAATGATAAAGCCATTGGCAAAGTGGCTTCTCAGCTCATTCAAATGTTCAGTGTTCGCACGAAGAATTATAAATCGAAGATCGAAAGTCTTTCGGGGGGTAACATTCAAAAAGTGGTGGTAGCCCGTGAGACCAATACCGATCCGAAGGTCATGATTGCGGAGCAGCCGACAAGAGGGATCGATATCGGCAGTGCTGAGTTTATTCATAAGCAGCTCATTGACATGCGCAATCGCAATGTGGCGATTTTGTTGGTCAGTGCAGACTTGAATGAGGTCATGGAGGTCAGCGATCGGCTGATCGTGATGTATGAAGGTGAAATCGTTGCTCATTTCGACCGTACAAAAGATGTCGGTGAAATGGAGTTGGGGTTATATATGCTTGGGGTCAAGCGTCAGGATGAGGAAAGTTTAAAGAGGGCAAGTTTATGTTAGCGAATGAGCGGATCTTTGAAGTCGTAAAAATGGCGGCAGCCGTTTTGCTGGCGTTAATATTGACCTTTATCTTATTGCTGGTTTTCAGTGCCCAACCATTAGAATCATTTTCTAGAATGCTGTTCGCTCCGCTAACCAAAGTGCGTTATATGGGCAATGTCATTGAAACGATGATTCCGCTGTCCTTTGCCGGTTTGGCAACGGCACTGCTGTTTCGCACGAAGCTGTTCAACTTAGGTACCGAAGGGATTTTCTATTTCTGCGGTGTCGTTACGGCGGCTGTGGCTACGCAGACGATGAGCAGTGCACTGATCCATCCGTTTGTGACCATCATGATTTCCGGTTTGGTCGGTGGTTTGATTGCGTTGATTCCAGGGTTTTTTAAGGC
>PGZW01000011.1 GCA_002841515.1 Firmicutes bacterium HGW-Firmicutes-19
AGATTTTACTTGCCCGACGGATGATATCCACATGACCGACCGTCAACGGATCAAACTTACCCGGATAAATTGCCTTTGTCATTGATTGGACTCCTTTTTGTACCAAACGGTCTTACCCAGACCATATTTGCTCTCTTTCATTCTAACACAATTCCCTAACCGATCGCTACTTGCCCGGCTAGCATTCATCTCTAATATCAGCCAACCGTCATCTTTTAAAATATCTGCCATTAACACCTCTATCGCAATCGTATCGATATCCAGCGAATACGGCGGATCGAGAAAAATTACATCAAAAACCATATCATACTGCCTGCATACATCGATCGCATGCCGGTAATCCGACTTAATCAACTCGCAACGCTCTTCTTCCTTTAATAAAGCAATATTCTTTTCAATGACTTGTTGAGCATTGCGGTCATGATCACAGAAAATCACCTTCTCTGCCCCTCGCGAAATCGCTTCAAGTCCGATCGCTCCACAACCTGCAAACAGATCCAACCAACATCCGCCATCAAAAAAACCGCCCAAACGTGAAAACATCGCTTCCTTTAAGCGGTCACTGCTCGGCCGTGTCGTTTCACCTTCGAGGGTTAACAGTTTTCTTGACCGATGCTTCCCAGCGATAATTCTCATATTTCTTCCCTTTGTCTAAATGAAGCATGTTCATTTGCAATGATATTCTGACAAATACCCAAAGCCATCATGATGGCCATCTGACTTGAGCCCCCGGCAGAAATCAACAGCAACGGAACTCCGGTCAAAGGAATCAACGATGTGACACCGCCGACATTTAAAATGAAATGTAACAATAAGTACAATGCTGTTCCAAACAATACCATTTTACCCCGCTCACTGCGTACAGAAAGTGAATGTACGATCAAGTGACCGATCAAAATGGAATAACCGACAAAAAGCGACACAAATCCGATAAAACCGGTTTCTTCGACGATGATCGCCAAAATATAGTCCGATTGGGCTACAGGCAAGTAACCAAATTTCTGAATGGAGTTACCGATACCCACTCCCAGCCAATTACCCTTAACAAAAGCGACCAAACTGTTATATAACTGATAGCCGATGTTGCGTGTATCTGCGAAAGGATCGGCCATCGCTCTGAAACGGTTGACCATATATTCCGGCAAACCCAAGGATTCGATAAAGTCGATTCCGGGTTTACTTATCAAAAACAACAAACCCAACACCCCGATGATCAATGCGATCATCATTACCCACTGAGTTTTTCTCAATTGCGGCGCAGAGGGAATCAAAACGAGGATCCAGACCAACGCAAACAAAATCACACCGCTGCCTAAATCACGCTGAAAAACGATGACGATTAATATTGCGATTACCGCAAACATCAGAGGTGTCGTCATCATTTCTGCCAATGTTACCCGTTTGCTTCGAATATCGCCCAGAAATACCGCCAATATCGAAATCATCGTTATCTTGGCAAATTCGGAGGGCTGAATGGTCGCATTGATGCCCGGAATTTCAATCCAAGCCCAAGCACCGGAGCGACTAGGGAAAAACAGCGGAGTGACTAGCAAGGCTATCGTAAATATGGCAATCGATGTCATATGTTTTTTAATGAAATCCCACGACCAATACCGTGCTAAAATCACCATGGCAACATAGCCGATCACAAAGAAACCCACTTGCCGCAATGCCACGATAACCAGTGACATCGGCGTACTGCTATGATTTATATTCGCTGAAATGACCATGATCGAACCAAAAAAACTTAGCAATATCATGGCTATGTGTATCGATTTATTAAAACCCTTGGGCATCCGCAATGAAAATTTCTGCTTCATATGTCCCCCTGACTTCCTAATTGTACCAAACTTACCCCATTTTAGCACATTCAATGAAAAAGATATTTATTTTACTATACATTTTCATTTTTTTTGGTTAAAATACATGTTGTGATATTAGAGGTACAAAAATCGATCGTATTCGATAGACCCGGAATTGAGGTTTTATGTTGACATTAAACAATGAACACATTGTAAAAGATACGGATCCACGCTTGCGCAACAAGTCCGAACCGGTCCCTTTGCCGTTGTCAAAAGAGGATCGCGAAATACTCGAAGCTATGTTAAGGTATGTGCGACGCTCAACTAATCCGGAGTGGGCACAAAAAGAAAACCTATCCCCTGCGGTCGGTTTAGCCGCACCGCAAGTCGGGATTTTCAAGCGCATGCTGATTGCCATCGTCGATGAAGAAGTCAGCGAAGATAACTTCGTGACCCGTGAGTTTGCTTTGGTCAATCCGAAAATCGTTTCCCATTCAGAACAGCGATGCATGCTTGCCAATGGTGAGGCATGTCTGTCGGTCGATGATGTTCATGAAGGTTTTGTACCGCGTCATGCACGCCTGAAAATCAGAGCGTATGACTTATTAACCGACAAAGTCGTTGAGTTTCGTGTTTCCGGTTATACCGGCATCGTTTTACAACATGAAATCGATCATCTCAACGGTGTATTGTATTATGATCACATCAATCCAACGGATCCTTGGGCTAAAAAAGAAAAGGACATCGTTATTGAATAAAAGCAGCATCTGCTATGTTATAATAGAAGTAACAATTTAAGCGCAGTGCAAAAGGAGATTCATATGACAAATTATGAACGCAAATCTGCACAACGCAAGGGTTCCTTAAAACCCGCAATCGTCGAAAATCATTCATCATTTAAAGAGACAGATACTCTGGTATACGCATTGGGCGGCCTGGGTGAAGTCGGTAAGAACATGTATTGTATCGAACATCATGATGAAATCATTATCATTGACGCAGGCGTCCGTTTTCCTGAGGAAAACTTGTTAGGTGTAGACTACGTTATACCCGACTATACGTATCTGATACGTAATCAACAAAAAATCAAAGCTTTGATCATTACTCACGGGCATGAAGACCACATCGGCGGAATCCCGTTTTTGATGCAAGTTTTAAAACTGGAAAAAATTTATGCTCCGCGCTTTGCGAAGGGATTGATCAACCGAAAACTCGAGGAACGCCGGATGCAGAATCAGGTCAAAATCGAAGAGATCACCAACATTTCACGGGTAGAAACCAAGTATTTTAAAGTGGGTTTCTTTAACACGGTTCACTCCATCCCGGATACCTTAGGCATGTTGATCAATACACCCAATGGACGCATCGTTCATACCGGTGACTTTAAGTTTGACTTGACTCCTGTCGGAACCAATTCGGATTATCAGCTGATGGCCTATATGGGTCAAATCGGCGTCGACTTGTTATTGAGTGATTCAACCAATGCCGGTGTTAAAGGTTTTTCAATTAGTGAAAAGCAAGTGGCCTCCGCCATTCTGGACATTACTCGTCGGGCACAAGGCCGTTTGATCGTTGCCTCCTTTGCATCCAATGTTTACCGTGTACGTCAGATCATTGAATCTGCCATTGCATGCGGACGAAAGATCAGTGTATTTGGCCGCTCCATGGAAAATGTCGTTGAAATTGCCAGAAAGCTTGGTCATATCAATGTCGGCGAAGAACATTTCTTAAAGCCTGAACAACTCAACCATACCCCGGCCAACAAAGTGACCATCATTTGTACCGGATCACAGGGTGAACCTTTGGCCGCATTATCACGCATTGCCAATGGTACCCACCGTTATATCCGGATCATCCCGGGCGATACGGTCGTCTTCTCCTCTTCACCGATTCCGGGCAATGCCAATTCGGTCAACCGGGTCGTCAACAGTCTGACTCGTGCCGGAGCCAATGTACTGACCAACTCACCGCTCAACTCAATTCATACGACTGGACATGCTTCCGAAGAAGAGCAAAAGCTCATGCTTCAATTGATCAAACCGAAATACTTCATGCCAATCCACGGCGAGTATAAAATGTTGAAACAACATGCGGATACCGGAATTGAAACCGGTGTGCCCCCGGAAAACGTATTTATATGTGCCAATGGGGATGCTGTCGTGTTGCGTGATGGCGTTGCTTCATTGAGCGATACCCGCATTCAAGCCGATGATATTTATGTCGATGGCAGCGATACTTCCGGATTATCGACATCCGTGATCAAAGACCGTCGCATCCTTTCAGATAATGGTATGGTTGCTGTCATTGTTTCAATCGACTCCAGATTCAACAAAATCCTGTGCAGACCTTCAATCGTCAGCCGCGGCTTTGTTTACATCAAGGAAAGTCAGACCCTGCTTAAAGAAGCTGAACTGCTTGTCTATGAAGCACTAAAGAAAAAGATGGTCGGAAAGACCACCTTCGGAGAATTGAAGAATACGATTCGCGGATCGCTGGAACCCTTCCTTTATCAGAAGACCCACCGAAATCCCATCGTCATTCCGGTCATACTGAATCAAAAAGCAGCTATGCAACCAAGAACGATCGAGACTCGCTAGTCTCGGTTTTTTAATCTCTGATTTCTATCGCCCCAAAGACTACACTGTAATTCACTTCGATGACTTTCCCTTCAGCTTTTTCATCTTGGTTGGATGTTTTATCGTCAAAACCGCCAAAAACCGGTGAACCACCCCTAACTTTCACCGCATACCTACGCGGAAAACGTACATCGGCACCGCCAAATACCGAATTGATCGTAACGATGGCTTTGTCCCCTTTTAATTCAATTTCACTCAAATCAACATCGGCACTGCCAAACACGGATGAAATCTCAATTTTTTCAAATTGCTTATTGTTTGATTTGTGTTTTGTTTTACCAAATACAGCAACGATATCGTTTTTATCGGAAATATTTACTGAAAACCCGCGACGGCCAAATACCAATGACAAACCAATCAAAATGATGATTCCCGGAACTATCAGACTGACAATCGATTCTCTTTCAATCAAATTGAAACTGATGGCCAGAAAAATCAGACCGATCGTCGTGATGATCAGATGAAACAAATTGATCCGCCGTTGCTCGATCATCGAGTAAACGCCGATCAAAACAAGCGCTGCCGGCCACAGATAATCAAACAGATCCTTAATCGGATATATGTTCAAATTATCCAATAACAACAATACACCGGCAAGGATGATCAATAACCCAAAAATCCGCTTTCCCATGTTTTCTACCTCGCTTTCAGTACCATTATAAACCAGTTTTCGTAATTTCTGATAACAATTGTGGTAAAATGACTGTGCAAGGTGAAGATATGAAAATTAAAATCGTACGATGGCTATCGGTAATTCTGGTCACAATGACGTTGTTGACCGTGTTGATATATGAAATGACTGTGTGGGGTCCGCGACGTTTGAACGTTGAGACCGTCACCCTCAGCGACTCACGCATCCCCTCATCATTTGAAGGGGTAAAAGTGGTTTTTTTCTCCGATGCCCATTATAACAAATTTATGAACAGAGAACGTTTTTTAAACGTTGTCAACCGCATCAACCAACTTGATCCGGATATTGTGATCTTCGGGGGCGACTTGTTTGATCATCCCTCCGTCGAATATCCGACAACGGACATTCAAGATGAACTAACGGGATTATTATCCATGATACAAGCTCCCCTGGGAAAATATGCCGTTTTCGGCAATCATGACTTAGAGTCCCCGCGAACCATCCAAATGATTTCCAACATATTTCAGGCCAGCGGTTTTGAACTGTTGATCAATCAGAATATACCGATTTACAATAAAAGTAGCAGCTTTATCCGATTGGTAGGGTTAGACAGTCAGTTGCTCGGCAATCCGGATGTCAACAGCGCTTATCAAGGCGTCTTAGAGGGTGAGTTTGTCATAACCGTTTCGCATACCCCTGATATCATTGATGAACTACCTGCGTTGACAAGTTGGGTTCTTGCCGGACACAGCCACGGCGGACAAATCCGATTACCGATTTTCAACGAAATTTACACCGTTCCTTATGCCCGTAATTATATATCCGGCGAGCACATTGTCAACGGCATACGATTGAATATTTCCAATGGCATCGGCACGACCCGATGGGATATCCGTCTGATGGCAGACCCTCAAATCCATAGCTTTACCCTATCGTCAGGAAGGTGATTTTTTTGTACATTGTCAAAGAGTTGATCCGTCGTTACGAGCGACATCGCATTCAACTGATCAGTGGAACGCTGGCCTTCTTTTTTCTGCTCGCACTTTTCCCATTACTGATTTTTTTAAATGCCCTTTTGGGAACCTTTGATTTACAGCTGCTCGACTTGATTCAATCGCTGGAAGACTTGATTCCTCAGTCAGCGTTGGATATCTTATCGGGTTATGTAACTTCGATTTCATCGACATCCACCGGATTGATCTCCTTTAGTTTACTGGCATCCCTATACTCAGCATCGATTGCGGTCACCTCTCTGATACACTCGATCCATACCGCCTATAATCAAAGAAGTCACCGGCATTTTGTCATTACCAAGCTGTGGTCGCTACTTTTCACCTTGATCATCGGTCTGGCGATGGCCTCATCCTTGATACTGCCCATTTTAGGCAGAAACTTCCTAATCTTTGTGTCGATGTATATTCCCCTAAATGATGCCGTCATCGAACTTTGGACAAATCTTCGCTGGCTGTTGACCGCTGCGATCATAACGGCAACCTTAGCCTTACTATATAAAGTCATTCCATATACACCCTACAAAAAGCAGAGTGTCTGGCCAGGTGCGATATTTTCATTGATCGGCTGGATGGTCGTTTCTCTGCTGTTTTCAATTTATGTTAATAATTATGCCAATTACAGTATCGTCTACGGACCTATTGGTGCTGTCATTGCTTTGATGATGTGGTTGTTTTTTACCGGAATGATCATCATTCTCGGTGCCGAAATCAACAACATCCTGGATGAACGACGCAATAAGAAGGAAAGTATTTATGTGAAAGTTTCCGATGATGTCATTGAGGATGAAGATTGAATCACGTTGACTAGATAGGCATGGAAATTTCATATTGCCGATCATCAAAGGTGTAGTTTCCAATCCTAAACAATTCCAGACATGCTTTGGATACCGTGTGATCATAAAGAACACCGGCGTTGCCTTCAATTTCCGCAAGTGCGACATCCAATCCTAACGAAGGTCGATATGGACGATGGGACGTCATCGCTTCAACGACATCCGCAACCATTAAAATATGCGCTTGAAGGGAGATTTGATCTCCTTTTAATTTGCGCGGATAACCGCTGCCATCAATTCGCTCATGATGCTGATAAATCGCCTCCGCAATGATGGGCGGAATGTTAACATCAGAAAGCATCTTGAAACCGGCCAACGAATGAGATTGTAACAACAAAGACTCAGGATATGTAAGTTTCCCGGGTTTTGACAATATCTCACTTGGAACCACGATTTTACCGATGTCATGGATATATCCCATGATACGCACATTCTCAATCGAATCTTTGCTTAAACCCAGCCACTCCGCAATCTTTGCTGAACAGTTACCGACCCGACGCTGATGTCCGGCAGTATAGGGATCACGATATTCAATGACTTGAGAAAGCAACGTGATCGTCGAACTCATCGACTTTTGCAAGGCTTGTGTCCGTTGATCGACCATATCCTCCAGATGACGTTGATAGCGTTCATTTTCCAAAAGAAGCCATTTTCTTTCATCCGAAAGTTGCTTGATTTGGATATTTCTGCGAACGATGTGAAGGAAGTCATCTTTTTGAACCGGTTTCGCCATATAGTCATTGGCTTGCGACTGAACAGCACGAATCGCCGTTTCAACCGTCGGTTCTCCCGTTAAAATAATGATTTTACACTCCGAGTCGATCTCACGAATCTTCTCCATCAGCTCTATACCCGACATTTTTGGCATGACAATGTCGGTAATCAACAAATCATAAGAATTTTCTTGAAACATGGACAACGCCTGAAATGCATTTTGAGCTACATCACATTCAATTCCGTCGCGTCGCACAAATTCGCTTAACGTCATGCGCATACTTAGTTCATCGTCAACGATTAGTGCTCTACTCATACGCCACCTCCTGAGGGTCTACGGGTAAGTACACGTTAAAACATGAATAATTTCCCGCTTCACTTTCAACTTCAATTTTTCCATGATGATCTTTTACGATCCCAAAACTGATGGACAATCCCAACCCTGTTCCTTTATCTTTCGGCTTCGTCGAGAAAAACGGCTCAAATATGCGATTGATGATGGACGGGTGGATGCCGTTGCCATGATCTTTGACACTGAGAACGACCCACTCTTTCTGATGAATCGTTATCGGATAGACATGGACATCGATTTTCTTTTCCTCATCAAAATCCGGAAATTTCTCATTGAGTGCATCTCTACCATTGGTGAGCAAATTCATAAATACCTGCTGAATCTGTTGGCTTCTACAACGAATTTTTGGCAAGTTATCCGAAAGGTTCAGTTGAATGTTGATCTGATCCTTTTTAAATGTGACATTGACAAGCGAAATCGTATTGTAAATGATGTCATCAATATTTGAGAAACTTTGAATGACTTTATCATAACGGGAGAAATGGAGCAGATTTTTGACAATACTGGAAATCCGTTCGGACTCGGCTATGATCATATCACTGTATAATCGAACATCGCTGTTTTCATTGCAATCCTCTTTGATCAACTGTGCGAAATTCATGATACCGTTAATCGGATTATTGATTTCATGAGCCACGCCCCCAGCCAAAGTACCAATGGATTCAAGGCGTTGCTGTTGATGGATTTTATGTTCCATTTCCCTTGTTGCTGCTTCAAACTTCTTCTTTTCAGATACATCCGTAATGATGGAATATAAATACGGTCTTCCGTCAATTTGAATCGGACCGCTGAAAACCTCAACTTCCGAAGTGCTCCCATCAGCTTTTCGATGAATCCGGTCATGCCGGCTGTTTTTGTTGTTGAAAGAGAGAGTGATATCTCTTTCAATTTCTAATGCTGTCAAAGATAAGATGTGACTTACATTCATGTCAATCATCTTTGCTCTTGACCAACCGTAAAATGACTCTGCGGCCGGATTGACATCCACGATGTTTCCGTTTCGAGGATCGAGGATCATCATGATCGTATGATGGTTATTGAATAGATTCCGATATTTTTCTTCGGTGTGTGCCAGTTTGACCCGATCTTCCTCGCGGTCTTTTTGGACAAACAATACGCTACTGATCAACATGGTCGCAATCGGATAAAGAATCATGATCAAAGCCCCCAACTCTTTGACCGCAAGCAACGCGTTGCTTATCGGCATCGCAAACAAACATAAAATCAATACAAAATGAATCGTAAACCCAAACAATAAAATATAAAACCAACGGGGCAACGATATTTTCGGCAATACATATTTCTTCCATAATATACCGATAACCGCAGTAAATACGACTGTCAATATCCCGGTCCACATACCGATACCACCCAAGAAAATGCGATAGCTGATAAGCATGATTGAGGCTATAACGATCGAAGGGGTTGAAAATACCAACGCAGCTGAACCAAGTAAAATCGATCGTGTATCAAAAATCAAACCGCTTTCCAGTGTAAACGGAAAAGACATGATGATGATTCCAATCAATCCGATCATGCCGCCTTTAATGATGTAATCCAATGGTTTATTTAAAATCATATGCCGATGTATGTTTATTTCATATATGACAGAAAGCAAAAAAAGCAATGCCACATTGTCCAGTAAGCTATGGAAAATCTCAATATTCATACATTCGCCCTCTACACCCTCTACATCCACGGCTTGATTATCTCAGTTTACACATTTCAATTCAAGAAATTCAGACAATAAGGGTCATTATAAATAATGGCTCCTGTTAAAAAAAGTACCCCGAAGGGTACTATACGACGATATTGACGATTTTGTTTTTGATGGCAATCAACTTGCGGATCGGTTTACCTTCAATGTGAACGATAACCGTATCCACTTTGACAGCCAACGCCTTCAATACTTCTTCTTCCGTATCCAGATCGACCCACATTTTACCGCGGATTTTCCCGTTGACCTGAATGACGATTTCAACTTCATCATCGATTAGTTTGCTTTCATCGACAGTTGGCCAAGGCAAATAAGCGATCGAATCTTTCTTGGTAAGCATTTGCCACAACTCTTCTCCTAAATGAGGCGCAAAGCAGGCAAACAGCTGCACAAATCCTTCCGCATACCGTCGGTAAACACGCTCGACCCGGTAACACTCATTGATGAAAATCATCATCTGCGAAATTGCGGTATTCAGTTTTAGTGCATCGATGTCATGACTGACTTTTTTGACGGTCTGATTGTACACTTTATCCAAAGATCCGTCATTTTCATCACTGATTTTATCCAACTCCGTAAACAAGCGCCAAACCCGATCCAACCAGCGGCGCGTACCATCCATGCCCGTATCACTCCAAGGCAATGCGGCTTCCAATGGCCCCATAAACATTTCATAAACGCGCAATGTATCCGCGCCATGACTGCTTATGTAGTCATCCGGATTTAAGACATTACCCCGTGATTTACTCATTTTTTCGCCGTTTTCACCCAAAATCATCCCTTGATGGAACAAACGTTTAAACGGTTCCGGCGTACTGACGGCACCGATATCATACAGCACTTTATGCCAGAAACGGGCGTAAAGCAAATGCAAGACAGCATGTTCAGCTCCACCGACATACAGATCGACCGGCAACCAGTGATCCAATAATTCCTTCGCACCAATGGCATCAGGGTTTTTCGGATCGATAAAACGTAAGTAATACCAGCAAGACCCCGCCCATTGCGGCATGGTGTTGGTTTCCCGTCGGCCCTTAACACCATCGACTTCTACTTCCAGCCACTGCGTCGCATGAGATAATGGAGATTCACCACTGTCTGAAGGACGGTAATTATCTGTTTCAGGCAACTCCAACGGCAGATCCGCGATATCGACCGTGCGCTGGGTCCCATCTTCCATCAAAATGATCGGTATCGGTTCACCCCAGTAGCGCTGCCGCGAAAACAGCCAGTCACGCAGTTTATAGGTCGTCTTTGGTTCTCCCAAACCGTTTTTTAACAGCCAGTCATTCATGGTCGCGATGGCATCTTCTTTATTTAAACCATCAATAAATTCAGAATTGATATGCAATCCATCGCCGATATAAGCGGCTTCCTCGATATTTCCACCTTCCAAAACCGGGATGATATCCAATCCAAACTTCTTCGCAAATTCCCAGTCACGAACATCATGCCCGGGAACGGCCATGATCGCACCGGTACCATAAGCGGCCAGCACATAATCTGCGATCCAAATCGGAACTTTTTTGTTATTGACCGGATTGATCGCATAAGCACCGGTAAACACGCCGGATTTGTCTTTGTTCAGTTCGGTCCGTTCCAAATCGGATTTGGTTTTGATGGATTCGATGTAATCCAATACGTTTTTCTTGTTATCTTCTGTCGTTATGTCATTGACAAACGGATGCTCCGGAGCCAACACACAATACGTTGCACCAAACAAGGTATCGCTGCGCGTAGTAAAGACGGTAAACTCCTTATCATGGCCATCGACTTTAAATATTACATGTGCACCGACTGATTTCCCGATCCAGTTGATTTGCATTTCTTTTGTTGAAGTTGGCCATTCGACCAGATCCAAATCATCCAATAAGCGCTCCGCATATTTTGTGATCCGCAAGACCCATTGACGCATCGGCACCCGGTATACCGGAAAATTGCCGCGTTCGGATTTTCCATCAATGACTTCCTCATTTGCCAATACCGTCCCTAACTGGGGACACCAGTTGACAGGGATTTCATCCACATATGCCAAGCCTTTGTTGTATAGCTGCAAAAATATCCACTGGGTCCACTTGTAGTAATCAGGATCGGTCGTTGAAATCTCACGATCCCAATCATACGACAAGCCCAACGCCTGAATTTGTTTTTTGAAAGTTTCGATATTCTTTTTGGTAAATCCCGCCGGATGATTGCCGGTGTTTAACGCAAACTGCTCCGCCGGCAAGCCAAAGGCATCCCATCCCATCGGATGCAACACATTGTAACCTTCCATGCGTTTCTTGCGCGCAACGATATCTGTCGCCGTATACCCTTCCGGATGTCCGACATGAAGTCCGTTGCCTGAGGGATACGGAAACATATCCAATACGTAGTATTTTGGAAGTGAGAAATCCCATGTATCCGTCTTGAAGGTCTTGTTCTCTGCCCAAATGTTCTGCCATTTCTTCTCAATGGTCTTGTGATCAAAAGCCATAGTTTGTGTCTTCCTTTCAATAAAAAAACGCCCTCTAAGGGCGTAATAACGCGGTACCACCTTAGTTACTGCTGTTGCAGCACTCAAACCGTTAACGCCGAACTACGGAATATGTTTTACATATTCAACTCCAAGGCGAGTTGGGATGGGTGACCTGTCGTTTTACACCGGACAACGACTCTCTACAAGGCGAACCACCTTACTATTCCTTATCAAAGCTTATGGGAATATGATACCGAAAAGAAACACTAATGTCAATGTGAAAGGCTAGTGAACACTTGATATAAATCGATGGATTCAACGTGTACCATCGTAAAATTTTACCAAAAGGAGCGTTTTATGTTAAAATGAGGGCGAGGAATAGCTATGAAATACGGATACAACGCGATATGTATTAACCCTAGTACCATGATGATGCCTGTTGGCTATATGGAACGACAACATCCGATCTCCACCACCAAGGGCGATCTTTATGCACGGGCATTTTATCTTGAAGATAATGAAAAACTTTGCTTTGTAACGCTCGATAGCCTTGGTGTTTGCCCGCAAGTTCAAAAATTGTTTGAAGCCACCGTAAAGGATGTTCTGGGAGCGGATGTCACGTTGATATTGAGCAGCAGTCACACTCATTACGCCCCATCCTTAACGCAGGCATTCGGATACATCAAAACAGATGACAGTTATGTGAAGTTTGTTCAGTCGCGCATGCGCGCTATGTTGATGAACATGAAAATCCGTGAAGGAACCGTGAAAGTCGACTACAATCAGGTCAATCAGAATTTGATCGGCAGAAACCGTATCAGCGGACAAAATGATGACTTCGTCATTTTGCATTTGTTACGTTTCACCCTCGGAAACCAAAGAATCGGCAACTTCATCATTTATAACTGCCATCCAACCATTTCCGATGCACAAGTCGGACATTTCACCTCCGATTATGTTGGAGTTACTTTAGAAGTACTCTCAAAAACCTATCCCGGTGAGTTTTTTATGTTCTTTCAAGGCCCGGCCGGAGATATCAGTACGCGCTTTACCCGTAAAAACAAAACGTATGAAGAAGTGATCCGGATGGGACGACTGTTGGCAGATTCTGTCAGTGAACTGATGAAAAGAAATGTCAAAAGCAAGGATTTACAGCTTTCAAGAAAACGGTATGAGTATTCGATTGATGGACAGTTCAAATCATCGGAGAATTTTGAGATATCTGAATCAGCGAGCGATCGGGAAAAAAGCGAATTTGAAAATGCCAAGAACATTTTGAAAGACTGGGCATCACAACCGCATCTTCTGCATCAGCAAATCGTGGTCGATGTCATCAATATGGGAATGTCCACGCTTTACTTTAATCCCTTTGAACTCTTCTCTTCTTATTCCAAATATCTGCCGGTCAATGGTGTATTGATTGGTTATTCCCAAGGCTATGCGGGATATATGAGTGACATCGATGTTCAAGATGCATCGTATGAGACACTTCTTGAAATTTACAGTGAAAAAGACAAGCAAACGTTGATCGAAATCATTCGGGCCGGGGGAGCGATATGAACCCCTTCCCACACTCGCACGACAACAAACGCTATTATACATGGAATCACTACCTAATATCGACTTTCGGTTCTAAAGTATTTAAAGTCCCGCTTGATGCGGGCTTTTCGTGTCCTCATCGCAACAGTCATGGTATCGGCGGTTGTACATTTTGCTCAACCGCTGGCAGTGGCGATGTTGCAGGCAACCGCATGGATACTCTGTTTCAACAATATAATGAAGGTTTTGCGATGATGGCTAAAAAGTGGCCGCAGGCAAAAGGAATTGCTTATTTTCAGGCATTCACCAACACTTATGCCCCCTTATCACAGCTAAGAAAAATTTATGATCCATTTTTCGATGATCATCCGACACTGGCCGTGGCCATTGCGACGCGTGCCGACTGTCTTGATGAAAAGATTATAGAGTATCTTAAGGATAAGAGCAAAATCAAACCGTTATTTCTGGAAATCGGGGTTCAAACCATTTTTAATGAGACCGCACAAAGAGTCAATCGGGGCGAACAGATCGAGGACATCGAGCGAACGTTGAGGATGGTAAAACAAGCGGGATTAAACATCGTTTTGCATATCATCAACGGACTTCCCGGTGAAACGGCGGACATGATGTTGGATACGGCGCGATGGGTAGCAAAGATGTCCCCTTTTGCCATAAAAATACATATGCTGCATATCATTAAAGATACCGTACTGGCGGATCAATTTGAAAAAGAACCGTTTACCCTGCTTTCTAAGGACGATTATGTCGACATCGTCGTACGGCAGCTGGAAGTACTTCCGCCAACGACCATCATCCAGCGATTGACCGGGGATGCCCTCAAAGAAGATTTGATTGAGCCGCTGTGGACAATTAAGAAGGTGTCAGTGCTCAATGATATAGACAAAGCCATGGTACAGAAAAATACCTGGCAAGGTAAAAAATATGAAGGCTAGAAACATCAATGAAGTCGTACACGAGTGGTTGTCAATGTTGTACGAAAAAAATTGGATTGCCATCGACGCCACCGCGGGCAATGGATCTGATACCGTTTTTCTTGCCGGTTTATGCAGGCAGGTCATTGCTTTTGATACTTCAAAACAAGCCATCGAGAACACCACAAAAGCCTGTATGAATCTGAGCAATGTCATCATACTGCACCAAAGTCACGATCAGATGATTAATTACATCCGAAAAGCGGATATCGTCGTGTTCAACTTGGGCTATTTACCCAAAGGTGACAAAAATATTGTAACCTTGCCGGAAACGACGATACGTGCGTTGAATCAGGCTAAAATGATCCTTCCGCAGGGATATGTGTGTGTAACCTGTTATTTGGGGCATAAGGGAGGAAAAAGTGAGCACACCGCTGTGTTGGCATGGCTAAATGAAAATACCGATATAATTAATTCCTATACATATCCGATTGAAGATGCTCCCATCGCCTATCTGGCCAAAATAAAAGACCGCTAACGGTCTTTCAGCAGTTTGATTATTTTTTGACTGTTGCGTTTAAGTGCAATGTCCATCACTGATTCATCTTTAAATGATAAAGCATAAATATCGGCATTGGCATCGATCAGCAATTGGGCAATCGATGCTGAATCATCAAATGCGGCAATGTGTAGTGGCGTATAGCCATTGGAATCTGCAAAATCGACCGTATCCATCGCATCGATCAGCATCCGGATGATTTCCGGATTTTTCTTTCCGGCAATCGCCGCATGCAACGCCGTGTTGGATGGAATATATGGGATTTGTGAGTGTGATATCGCATTGGCATCTGCTCCACTTTCAAGCAGTTTGGCAACCATATCGACCCGTCCGAAATGCGCAGCAAGGCTTAAGGGTGTCAGTCCGTTTTCATTTTCATGATTGACCAACTCCGGATGATGGTTCAATATCAAAGCAAACGCAATCTCATCGCCAATCTCAATGGCATGGGTGAAACGATTAATCATCTGTATCCCTCCTGTATTCATATTATGCATCAAGGTTGTCTATTATTCACTTGTTACGACTGTATCTTCTCTATTTTCCCTGCGATATTCTTGAGCAGTCAACCCAATTCGACTTTTAAATATGGTATAGAAATAGCGGCTATCAGATATGCCGATACGATCTGCAATATCTTTTGCGGATAAGTCGGTTTCTTTTAGCAAGCGTTTGGCCTCTTCCATCCTTACTTGAATCAGGTATTCATTATAAGGAACCCCCATTTCTTCTTTGAAAATCTGGCGGAGGTAACCGATGGAGTATCCCAACTCCTGTGCCAAAGTTTCGATGGATAATTGGGGATTTTGAAAATTCCTAGATATATATGAATGCAACTGGCTTTTAATTTGCAGACGGGCGTCCGTTGCTTCGCTGGTGATGATATTTGAATAGTATTGGACCTGAACTTCTTCTTTGGTCAAAGCGAACTCGCAAGCAACCTTGGCTTGACGGAAACATTTGCTTAGGTGATCAGATTTATCCACTTGATGACTGATTCCGGCAATCCATGCATGATGGTTCCAATGTAAAAATGCGTTGATTTGCTCAGTAGTGGCAATCGCACCTACACTAAATTCGTCAATTAAGGTAATATTCGGTTTGAAAAGTTTCCAAATATACTCACTTGCCTTTACATTTTCAACTTGATTCAACTTAACCAACCTTGGCTGTAATACAATGACTTGGACATCGGTCCAGTCAATGTTGAGTGTCTCCGAACTTTTTCCGTTAAAAACATTTCGTAACTCCTCCGAAACCTTTCGCTGATTGATATCGTTTAATGCTTTGTGTATAAACTCGAACTCATCGGCTTGAAAATCGGGATTCATGTCATTAATCTGGGCAACTTGATGTACCAATCGGTGAATAGGTAAGTATATCTTTTTTGAAAGAACCATACTTAATATTGCAGTTAGAGCTAAGAAAAAGGCAAACAAAATCATAACGGTCAGATTGCTTTTGGTGACTTCATGTGTGATTTGCTGATAATTGCTGATGCTGAAGAAGGTGAGATTGAATTTTGCTGTTTGCTGGTAGGTGACGATTGATTTTACACCACCTATATCAGCGATATAGGCATTTTCGACATCGATACCAACATTTCGATGAACATTCTTTTCTAAATCGAAGTATCGGTTATTAAAATTTTGATTGCTGCTGTCAGAGATGATTCGTCCGTTTCGGTTGACAATGAGCATATAGTTGGCATTTTGCTCAAAATATAGTAGCTTTGATAATAGATGTTCATCTAAATTGACAAACATGACTTTGTTTAAGGTGCCTTCAGCCGTACTACTTGTAAAGGTCAGTGTAAGATACTCTTTTTCCTGTTGATCGTAAACTGCAGTTCGAGGATAAAAAATCAGATTTCGAATGGCAGAGTTTGGCAATGTTAGATCATTCAACATCTCTGAAATCCCGAAATCTAACGACTCACTTAGCACTACATTGCGGCTGGATGAATCAATCATGGTTTGATTTGGGACATCAATTAAAACGATTGAGTCAACGAGAATATCGTTGAAGACAAGATTGGACAAATAGCTTTGTAAGTTGATGACTTCTTGTCCTTCTTTATACAGGGAAAGTTGCGGATCTGTTTGATAAAACTGAAAATACCGGGCATAGACCTCTTCAAGCATCAGAGTCGTTGTGGATGTTGCCACTTGCAAGGCCGAATTTGCCTGATTGTAACGGCTTGAAATAATTCGATTAGTGAGTAAATATGAATAAGTTGCAGACAAAATGCCAGTCAGAATCAGACCGGTAAAAATATATGAAATAATGATACCGCGTTGCACTTTACTGTTGGTAAATACTTTTTTCATTCCGCCACCTTATCGACATTATAGCATGTGAGAACTTAAGAAAAGAAGAGGATTAATCATCATCCTCTTCGTCATCATCATCGTCATCATCATCATCATCGTCATCGTCATCATCGTCATCGTCATCGTCATCATCGTCATCATCGTCATCATCATCATACTCGACTTTTGACTGCAAGATAGCTCCGGTGACAGCTTCTATTTTAAGATCATACTCACGACCATTTCCCTTAAACTCTAACTCAAAATAAGGTGGGTGATCATCACTTTCCAGTTCAAACTCAGTCAATCTTGCATCGCCTACGACGGTTCGAGCGATAGAGATTACAGCCTCTTTCGTCAGTAATTGTATCGTTGGCGTGTTGTTGACCAACATCTCCTTTTTAAATTCCTTTACCAAACCAGAAACTGCATGAACTTCGATTTCGTATTTGTACATTTCACTTAACAGTTTGATTTCAAATTCCTTGTCGTCGGTATCAAATTCTACTTCCTTAACCACTGTTTCCTCATTCACAAGCGCTTTCGCAATGGCAATCGCTTCATCTTGTGAAATAAATGTTTCCGTCGGTCTGATTCCGGTATCATTCAAGACTTTCGTTACGGTTGTTCTAACGTCATCCGCAAACACGGTGATCAATGTCATTGAAAGAACAAAACCAACAAGTACCAATAATGTATTCTTTACTATATTCCTCATAGTGAACCTCCTGTTGAGAAGAGTATATGAAAATAAAGTACTATCGAATATACAATATCCTCAGTTACGCAAACATCTGTACATTTTCAACACATCTTAACCCTCGAGCATGCGTATTGCTTCTTGAAATGCGATTTTATCTCTTCTTTGTATCAACCGACCGACTTTATCAACCGGTTTATCCAACATTTCTAGACTTTCTTCTTCGCTCAGCCACAACACCTCACCCATCAATGTCTTCTCCAACTCTGTGCGATCGGTCTGTTCTTTGATGCTGATTACATTCACCAAATAGAAGTAACTGATCGTCTGCCGTTGAATCAAATGATAGTGATCCACCACAACCCCTAAGAAGTCTTTGATTTTGACCTGAAGCCCTGCTTCTTCAAGACATTCCCTCACGATCGTATCTTCTGCACTCTCCCCATCTTCGATACCTCCGCCGATAGTCTCGATATGATCACGGATACCAAAGTCATCTTCGCCTTGAATCGATACAAAGGCAAAGCGACCGTCATTGACGATGATGGCCCTTGCTGTAAAACGGGTATGGGTTATGTCTTTTATAGGATACTGATCATCGTTGTAATATCCAAGAATTTTCATAGTCCTCCATAAGGACCAGCTATACCCCAACACCTGTGATTCTGATTATTGACCCATAAAGTTAAGTTCATATTACCGTTTCACCGGTTGCTTGTCAACAAAGTGCATAAAATGAAAAAAGAACCGGGGCAACGGTTCTTTTAGACGATATTCCTAGAGAAAGGGAGAAGGAATTTCACACCTTAAATATACAAAATAAGATTGTGTACAATATCGGTTCATTATGTGAAAATATGTGAAATTAATCCTTCTGAACACAAATGCCAATCAAGCCCGGACCGGTATGCACGCCTAAAGCCGGAGATACCGGACCTACAAATACGTTCGATACCGATCTTAGCTGACTGACTATCTCATCTTTGATTTCATTGGCATCAGCCAGTGCATTGCCATGGGCGATTGAAAGTGTCACTGAAGAAGCTTCTTTGGCATATTCCAAAGCTAACTCCACAGACTTTCTCAAGGACTGTTTACGCCCGCGAGCTTTCGCCACGGTTGTATAGATACCCTCCTCATTGCAAGTTATGATAGGTTTGATATCGAATGCCGAGCCGATCATCGCAGATACTTTTCCGATGCGGCCACCTCTTTTTAAATACTCCAGTGTCGAAAGCACAAAGAATATTTTGGTGTTTTCGATGGCCTTTTTGGTCAATGCAACGATTTGCTCATACGGTACTTTCGCATTCGCAAGTTCCGCTGCCTTGATGGCTGACATACCGCTGCCGATCCCGATATTTTTGGTATCCAACACTTCCATGGGAATGGGTGAATCCACGGCGGCTAGTCGGACCATGTTATAGGTTCCGGAAAGTCCACTGGACAGTAAGACACCCAAGATGCGGGTATATCCTTCTTGTTTGATTTTTTCCAGCAAATCCGTCAAATCCGATCCCAAAGGCAAGGAAGTCGTCGGGACTTCTGTTTCTAGCCCTTCATAAACGGTTTGTGCATCGATTTCTACTCCGTCTCGGAAACTTCGCGCCTTATAGTTCACTTGCAAAGGCAATACAAAAATATGGAGTTTGGCTGCAATTTCTGCCGGGACATCACTTCCTGAATCCGTTAAAACAGCTACTTTTTCATTAATCATTTTCTTTTTCGTCCTCATTTGCTTTCATCTGGATATACACCGCCGTCAAACGTTTGGATGCAAACGTCAGCGCCGCCAGTTTCATGATGATGTTGTCTTCATCGATGGATCCATCCATCAACGGGATCGGTTGCTTCGAGTCGCATTGCCTGCTGACCAGAGTAACAGCCGTCTCAATCTCGCGGGTAAAAAGATTGTACGCATTCTTTAAGCCGAGCAGACGTATTTCAGTCATGACTCCGGCTTGAATCTGAGCGATTTCAAAAACATCTTTTAAAATGGCAATCGCGAATATGTATGCGACATGCACTCGACTATACCGCTTTCCTACGGGTTTTGGGATCAGTTTCAATTTGACATAATTGTTGATCATCGCTGCGGTCACCGGTTTGACACCGATGGGCGACAAGTAGCGATCAACGAGACTCAACACTTGATCCATGTATAAATCGATATCCGGCAATTCTTCCCATCGAGGTAAATGAACACTTGTTGTTGACATATCATCACATCCTTGCTCCTATTCTAATCTAATTAGAATAATTAGTCAATCTGGTTATCATAATTATTTAAGGGTTGGAAAAAAGACCGTCTCCGGTCTTTTTTCAACTATTTATAAGGGGAAAGAATATCTGTATGGTATTCAAAAGGGGATATTATGTAGGAGAAGAGGATCCATACAGTGCAAGATCTCTCTTGCAAGATAAATATAACAAACAATGTCGGTTGAAATTTGTACAAATTATGTAAAAATATGTGAAATGTTCAATTCAACGTCTAATTTCGACTTTCCAGTCCGATCCGTAACGTATTTGATATGCTTTCGCAAAACTGCCCTGACATATCGCAAATGCCAACACCAGCAGCTCATTGACATAAGCCACCGGATCTCCGATTTGCACCGAGCCAAAGGAAGCACGAAATGGCAGATAAGTGTCAAAAACCACTTCATTTTTATGACGGATGGTCACATGGATATCATCATTCAATGTAAATCCTGCATCATACAGCAACTGCACCGGAACATTGGACCAGACATTGCCGAAATTGGGATCATCGATTTCCAAATGTCCGTAAATCACATCATCTTTAACTCCATAAGTCAGATCAGCAAGCAATATGATTTCACTAGGATCAAATGATTCTCCTGTTTCTTCAAAAGTAAGCTCACCCGACGCAACTTTTGCGCCGATATAACCAAAAACATCCCGACCGTGGAAGATACTGGTGCCTGTTGTTGATGGCAATCGCAAATGCGCATGTAAGTGACGCACTTGCGCAATGCCCTTATCTTTCGCAACATGGGTCAGCGTTCCATTGTCCGGACATAGGATGACATATCCATCTTGGGTCAGTGCCGCAACACCTTTGCGCGCAGTACCGACACCCGGATCGACCACGACGATGAAAACAGTTCCCTTGGGCCAAAAGCGCATGGATTGATGCAAACGGTAAGAAGCAGACCAAATGTCATACTGAGGGATCTCGTGGGTCCCATCCGTTATATCCAACGTTGGATCAATCGTCTTCATCACGCCTTTTGTAGACATGATAGCTCCTTCTTTATACGTCCAATCCGTAATTAATACAATCAATGGTTTCATGACTCACCTACACATTGGCGATGTTAATCATCGCTTCGATCATCATATTCAATACATCCCGTAAATACTTTATTTCAATATACTCATCCTTCTGATGAGCCAGCATCGGCGTTGAAGAACGAGGATCTTTGATTCCATAAGGAACACACACCCCATCATACATCTTTGCATACGTAACACCACCGCTGATCAGCGGCAAAGATTCAAGGTCATTTGTATACTGTTGATAAACCCGGATGCATTCACGGACAAAAGGATTTCCCAAATCCGTCAAAAGTGCCCGCGCATCGTAATCCAACGTGACTTCGATGTCTTTTAACAATGATTGAAGATGATGAGTCAACTGTTGCGAATCAACACCCAAGGGATAGCGCACATCAACTTCACCATGCAAATGTCCGTTTTCGATTCTCAAAACATGCAATCCGCTGGTCAAATCACCCATCACCGGATGTTTGAAATTTCCGTCAAAACCAAAACCGTAAGCATCTTTAAATGTTCGGTAAAGCGCTTTGATTTTAGGGTCGATAGCGATATAACGCAATATGTTTAAAGCATCCACGATGGCATTATGCCCCATTTCCGGAACGGAAGAGTGAGCGGCTTTACCAAAAACCTCAACCAACACCCCTTCTTCGATTTCTCTCGCTTTGTAATCGACTTTCAAGCTATCCGCAACTTTCGTCACAAATGCCAATCGTTCACGCACGATAAACTGTGCCTTGTCACAAATGACATTGCATGCGGTTCCCGCCGTAAAACGAATGAGTTTGGGGTGAGATAGATTTCCTTTAAGTGTCCACATCAATGCCCCTTTTTCACCGCCGCTGATTGGAAATGCGCCATCGGGCGTAAAGGCAAAAAGCGGTTGTCCTTCTTGTTTGACATAATGGCCGATGTCTTCCATGGTGCGCTCTTCATCCATGCCGAAAACCGCCCGAAGCTGATGTTTTATAGGGATATTATTTTCTTTGATATAGACCATGGCCATCATGGTTGCAACCAAGGCCGACTTCATGTCCTGAGTTCCGCGACCGTACAATTTACCATCGATGATCTGTGCTGTAAAAGGATCCACCGACCAGTCATCACCCACACCGACCACATCCATATGGGATACGGCTTCCACGCGTTGTTTACCTTCGCCCAGAACCCACGCAATCGCATGACCGGGTGTTTCGATCACATCAAAACCCAACGTTGGTCCAAGTGTTTTTGCCCACTGATAGCCTTGTGCGACCCCCTTGCCATAAGGCTCTGTGTCACTGACAGTCTCTTGTTGATATATCGTTGGGATCTTCAGACACTCAACCAATACGTCCACATAGCGTTGGAAAAATTCATCATTTACTTTGATCATATTTACCTCCAATCAATCGGACACCACATATTGGTTTGTGGCGGCCAAATATTTACGCCCATGATATAACCGATGCTGAAAATAAACAAAAGCAATGTCAGAAACTGAAATATTTTATCCGCATTTGTAGACTCATGCTCACAGTAGTAGGTGCGTTTTTTGTTTCGTCCATACCCGCGCAGATCCATGCCGTTGGCTATGGTCTGTACCCTATCAAAGGAGGTAATGATCAACGGAACCAAAATCAGTACCATCTGTTTTAAGCGCTCGCTGATTTTCGTGCGCTTTGCATCCATCTCCACTCCTCGCAGCTGCATTGAAATTTTGATGTTCTCATAATCCCGAGCGATATCAGGTATGTATCTGAACCCCAAAGACACCACGGTACAAACTTTATATGGGACGCCAAGTGAATACAGACCTGCTGCAAATTCACTGGGAGTGATGGTTGTTATAAACCACAAGGAAACCATAAAGTTGGTCAACATTTTGATCAGCCGTACAAACAAATACCAAAAAGTTTCAACAGGAAAGACGAAGTAGTTGTTTAGCTGACCGATGATGGTCAACTGATTGCACCAATACTCACCGACGGTCGGATTGGCGACGTAAAACAAGAAAATATTCAGCAAGTTGAAAAAGATGACAACGCTCATGATCACTTTGACTTGTTTCCAGTTGGGTTTGGCACTGATGACGCCGATCAGCGTCAATACAAAGACAGGAAGGATCAGTCTTAAGTCAAAGGACATCGTAATAAATACGAGCAACACGACAAATAAGCGAACTTTCGTTGATCCGCTCAGTTTATGTAAAAAGGTATCGCCGGGAACGATATTGATCAGAAATTTATCTTTCATCGCTTGCCCTGCCGTTCCAGCGTGATGAACTGATCGATCAGCGCTTCCGGAGTACGTCCGATCCGCTTAGCCAGACTGTACAGCGAAGTCTGCTTGAGATTGGCACGTTCGATAATGTCGGGATCAGATAATACTCTGAATACCTGATCGTCACGGATGCATTCCCCATCCGCAAAAACGATGGCTCGATCGGTATATTCGATGGCCAGATGCATATCGTGAGTGATAAACAAAATGGTCAGATTCATCGTTTCGTGCAGTTCTTTTAAGAATGAGAGAATCTCGGTATAATGGCGGTGGTCTTGTCCGGCCGTCGGTTCATCCAACAATATGACCGTCGGCTTTAGTGCCAAAATCGCCGCAATGGTGATCCGTTTGCGCTGACCATAACTGACCGCACTGACCGGCCAGTTGCGCATCGAATGTAAATTACATATTTGAAGAACTTCGCTGACGCGCTCGTCGATTTGTTCATCGGTCATTTTCCGCAGTTTCAACGCCAGTCCGACTTCATCTTTGATGATATCCTTTACCAGCATTTGATTGGGATTCTGCATGACATAGCCAATCATTTCTCCCAGTTCTTTGATGGTCATCTGTAAATAATCGTTTTGATTGATTCGGATTTGACCTTCATCCGGACGAATGACTCCGCAAAGCATTTTGGCCATCGTGCTTTTCCCTGCACCGTTTTTGCCGATGATCGCGATTTTCTCACCTCTGTGAATATCGAATGACACATTCTTGAGAACTTTGGTTTTATCATAGGCAAAAGAAACATCGTTTACTTCAATCAGTTTTTGACTGAATTGCTTATCGATTGATGCGACATACCGATCTTCAAATGCTTTCAGCTTATCTTCAAAGCGTGAAAGATCCATGGTGAATACATCGCATGGACCGTCACTGGCCAATACTTCGCAACCCGCATGTTTGAGTGCGGATAAATATAAGGGCTCCCGAATGCCATAAGTCAATAGCAGATCGCTGACCAGCAGTTCGTCCGGTGTCGTATCAGCGACGATCCGACCTTCATCCATCAAAATGACGCGATCGATCGGACGATGCAAAACATCTTCGAGCCGATGCTCAATGATGAGAACGGTTTTCTGATTCAATTTATATAAGTCATCGATCAATTCGATGGCGGTCTTGCCCATGGCAGGATCAAGTGAGGCCAACGGTTCATCGAACAACAGTATCTGTACATCTTCATGGATGACTCCGGCCAATGAAACCTTTTGCTTCTGACCACCGGACAAACGGTATGGAACGGCAGCCAAAAAATCCTGCATTCCCACCACGGTTGCGGCATCCAATACTTTCGTCAACATTTCTTTACGCAAGACGTTTTCATTCTCAAGGGAAAAGGCAATATCTTCACCGACACTTAATCCGACAAATTGGGCATCCGAGTCTTGCAAGACGGTTCCGACTTGCTTGCTTAAATCAAAAATGCTGGCATTGATCGTCTCAATGCCAGCAACTCGACAACTGCCCTTGATTTCCCCTTCAAAAGAGAAAGGGATTAGACCATTGATGCAATGCGCCAGAGTCGATTTCCCGCTGCCCGAAGCACCGAGAATCAGAACTTTCTGATGCTCATAGATTGTCAGATTGATATCGTGTAAAGTCGCTTCCGTTTGTGATTTGTAACGAAAAGTGAAGTCTTTAAACTCTATCAACGGTTGTTTCATTATTCTCTGCTCAGATTGGTGCCTTTGGCGTAGCGCTTAGCCAAAGCATACAACAGAGGGATCCCCGCCAAAATTAAGACGGTGATATTGCTTAAAGAAGCTGCAAATGACTGCATAAAGGTGATCGTCAGTTCGCCACCATACAACAATACGGTCATGATCGGCGTAACGACACCAAAAGCAACCATATTAGCCAAAACGGCAATGACCGCGAAAATCACAGCATGCTTCACATCGAATTTACCTTCTTTGATGTTTGCGCCGTATACCGGTAGCATACCGACCAAAAAGCCCAAGACGGCATTGCCGGTCGACCAGTCAAACCAATATCCCCAGCCACCCAGCAAGTCTGCAAATACGTTTCCAAAGAAACAAGCGACGGCTGCGGGCAAAGCACCAAACAATCCACCGACGATGACCGGAACTAACATCGCGGTCGTCAAGCGGGTATTGGTGAATACCGTGATCGATCCATAATTCATCAAAACCCCAAACAAGGCGGCACCGATGGCAACAGCTACGACGGTAGGTGTATCCCATTTGCCCAGAAGAAGACTACCTAAACTTTTTTTCATATACGATCTCCTTTCCCCAGAGTGGCTATATGTTAACCATAATCAGATTATAGGGCAATTGCCTCCATATTTCAATCAATGTTCATTATTTTTCAACAACGTTTCATTGTTTCATCATTGTATAAAAAAGGTAGTTTCTACCTAAAAAGTGATATAATAAAGACAGAAAAGCGAGGGATTTGTATGAAAAGAATTACCATGACAATTCTTGTATTAATCTTCATCTTTCTTTCGGGTTGTTCTTCTCAGTCGATAAAAGCCGGACGATATGTAATGGAGAATACTGAAACTGAAGACTGGTCATGGATCGATATCAAAAAAGGCAATACGTATGAGTTTAACCGGGCAAATAATGTGTCCTACCGTCCCAGTGGTAAGTATACGGTTGAAAATAACAAACTCATTTTAAATATAGGGGATAATTCTTATTATACGTTTTTAATTGACGGTGACTCCCTGATTTATGAAAGTACCACGACATCCGGGCATTTCATAAAAAAAGGAACCGTGTACACATTGAAGAACAAATAAAAAAGCGGGGTCATGGATCCCGCTTACATGCTTCTTACTTTCGGCCGATACGTAAATGACAAAATCAAAGGAATGGCCAAGGAAACCGCAAAGATCATCAGGGTCGTATCATAGCCCAAACCATTGACCAAAACACCGGCTAATAAAGGAGTAACGAATGTCGGAACTCCGTTAAATAGCGCCATACCCAGCATTTGTCCGGTCGATTTTAAGTGCACCGGAGTTTCATCATCGATCAATACTTTCTGTGCGATCATATATAATGGAAACGTCAGCATCTGCATGCCTGACACGGCAATGAGCAGAAACGGTGTTTGAACGATGGAATAAAGTACGAAGCGGATGATATAAAAGATAATCGAGAAAATCAGAATTTTCTTGCTTCCTAATTTTAAAAGCATCCATCCCCCTAAGAAAAACAGAGGCAACTCCATCACTGCCTGAAACGACCATTTAAACGCAACATCATCATTCGTACCGCCTACGAACAGAATTTTATCAATAACCGTATACATATCCGCGGTCATAACAATACTGACTAACACGAATATAACCATAAGCAGTATATAGGGTTTATGTGAGAGCAGTTGACGGATATCACTGAAGCGCAGGGAAGTATCCGTTTTTGTTTTTGTTGCATCTGGCAAAGTGCTTGCGATCGCGTAGGTGATCAAGGCGGCCCCTGCCATAAACAAACCCAGATACTGATAACCAAAGGATGTGACCAGAAATGAGGTCAGCGGTGCACCGATGGCCCAGCCGATCGCCCCAAACGCCCGGATCATGCCGAAATTATTCCTTATTTTAGGACTAGTTTCGATGGTCCAAGTTTCCAACAGGCCGTTGGTGACTCGAAACAAACCGCCGACAAAGGATACGGCGATGAAGTGAAAAAAGAAGAGCTGTGTTGTAACGTAGTACATCAGAACCGACGATATCGTTAGCAGGATCCAAAAAATCCCAAAGAAGCGTTTGACTGTATGATATCGATCACAAAGATAGCCGCTCCACAGCTGACCAAAAAAAGCCACAAAGGCAATCGTGGATAAAATGATTCCGCGTTGAAGCGGGTCATAGCCAACATAAATCAAAAATGGAATCAGTTGGGTAAACGCCAAGGCCAAACTAATGAATGCACCCAGATATAGCGCAAAATTAATCGTAAAAATTCGTTTTTCGTTCATTATCTTACCCCAATTCAGCCGATAAAGGTTATTTCTGTTATAACTATATCACAATCGACATCGAATGGGTCCACCAATATTTCATCAACTTCCTGAAAGGAAAATGCGATCCCGATTTTTCGGGCGGAGGTCTTTTTGAGATATCGATCGAAATAGCCTTTGCCATAGCCGATGCGATGTTTGAATTGATCAAATGCAACGATTGGAATGATGATGACATCCAATATTTTCGGATCGATGATATCCTTGGTTTTTGGTTCAAGGATGTCAAATCTTCCCTTTTCCAAATCTTTAAACGAACGAATCCTGTAAAAGTCCATTTCATCCCCATCGACTTTCGGAGCATAGATGGAAATATCTTCATCCCAAAACCAATGTTCCATCAAACCGTAAGTATCCACTTCCCCGCGCGCAGAACAGTAAATGCCGATGCGCTTTGCATCCCCGATGGCCATCAGTACATGCTCTTTGACTTGTTCTTCCTTTAATAAGCGTAAAGACAGGGGAAGTTCCTGTCTTTTTAAAATCATTTCTTTTCGGATATCCGCTTTCATCAGCCGATGGATCCTTCCATTTCTAATCGTAACAGCTGATTGAGTTCTACCGCATACTCCATCGGAAGTTCGCGGGTGAATGGTTCAAGAAAGCCCAGGATGATGGTTTCAGCCGCCTGCTCTTCTGTCAAACCTCTCGACATCAAATAGAACAATTGTTCTTCCGATATCTTTGAGACGGATGCCTCATGTTCGACTGTTGATAAATGGGTGTTGACGATGTTTGTCGGCAAAGTGTCACTGCGTGAAAGATCATCCAACAGCAGTGTGTCACATTCGATTTTGGATTTTGCGCCGTGGGAATTGGCATTGTGTTTGATCATGCCGCGATAATTCACCGAACCGCCGTTGCGGGCGATCGATTTCGAAATGATCGTGCTTGAGGTGTTTGGCGCAGCGTGGATCATTTTCGCACCGGCATCCAATACCTGACCTTTTCCAGCGACAGCAATCGAAATCGTCATGCCGCGGGCATATTCCCCGGCTAAAAAGCAGGCCGGATATTTCATGGTGATACCGGAACCGATATTCCCGTCGATCCATTCCATGACACCGTGATCCAGTACTTTGGCCCGTTTGGTGACCAGATTCAAGACATTGGGCGACCAGTTTTGCACGGTCGAATAACGGCATTTGGCATGTTTGTGGACGATGATTTCAACGACTGCCGCATGCAATGAGTCTTTTGCGTAAATCGGTGCTGTACATCCTTCGACGTAGTGAACATCCGCACCTTCATCAACAATAATCAGCGTACGCTCAAACTGTCCCATGGATTCGGTGTTGATGCGGAAATAGGATTGAAGCGGCTTGTCTAGTTTGACTCCCGGAGGTACGTATATAAACGATCCACCCGACCACACCGCACTGTTTAGTGCCGCAAATTTATTGTCATTAAAGCCGACGACCGAGGCGAAATACTTTTTGAACAGATCCGGATACTGACGCAGTCCGCTATCGGTATCAAGGAAAATGACGCCCTTGTCCTCCACTTCTTTTAGCATGTTATGATAAACGACTTCAGATTCATACTGCGTGGAAACCCCGGCCAAAAATTTGGCTTCCGCTTCGGGAATGCCCAGTTTGGCAAAGGTGTCTTTGATGGTTTCCGGAACGTCTTCCCAACGGTTTTCCATCCGTTCACTCGGTTTGATGTAGTAGGTATAGTCATCAAAATCGATTTGAGACAAATTGGCACCCCAGGTAGGCATATCTTTCGCCCGAAAACTCTCATAAGCTTTCAAGCGGAACTGTGTCATCCATTCCGGTTCGCCTTTGAGTTTTGAGATTTCTTCAACGATTTCACGGCTGATGCCCTTTTTCGTTCTGTATATACTTACGTCTTTATCGGAAAAGCCGTATCTGTATTCATCTTTTGGTATATTGACATTGTTCTCAGTCATGTTTACCCTCACTTTCTTCAATGATTTGTTTCATTGCATTCCAGCCGATGGTCGCACATTTGATGCGGTTGGCCTG
>PGZW01000012.1 GCA_002841515.1 Firmicutes bacterium HGW-Firmicutes-19
TAAATGATAAACACTTTAGTCGTCTATCAAACATGATAGAACATCATAAAGTAGTAAATGAAAGCACAGTAAATGCTGAAGAAAAACTCATCAGTCCAATCATTTTAAGAGATGTGACATGGAATGATCCTGTCATGCAAGAAGAGATTTTTGGTCCTGTTCTGGCAGTCTGTAAGGTCAAGGACTTTGATGAAGCGTTGAAGGTTGCGAATAATACCGAATACGGTCTGACAGGTGCCGTCATCTCAAACAATCGGATGAATCTGGAAAAAGCCCGCAACGAGTTCCATGTCGGCAATTTGTATTTCAATCGTAAATGCACCGGGGCAATCGTCGGTTATCAGCCTTTTGGCGGTTTCAACATGAGTGGTACTGATTCAAAGGCCGGCGGACCGGATTATCTGATTTTGCATATGCAAGGAAAAACGATATCTGAAGCTTTCTAAATGCACAAACGTGCATTTTTTCTTAACTTTACTTATTTTTAATGTATACTTGAACATGGATTGAAAGAGGTGTGTATGCAACGGTTAAATAACTATATTAGTGCCAGCGGTCTTTGTTCACGGCGGGATGCCGATCAGTGGATCATCGATGGCCGGGTTACGGTCAACGGTGTTTTGGCAGTCGTCGGAATGAAGGTATCGGATGATGATGTCGTTTTGGTCGATGGCGTTGCGATCAAGTCCAAAGAAAAGCATGTGACTCTGCTTTACTATAAACCCGTAGGAATTACATGCACCAGTGAAGCGGATGTCAAGGGTAACATCATTGAAGCCATCAACTATCCAATTCGGGTATTTCCGATCGGCCGGTTGGATAAGGATAGTGAAGGACTGATCCTGCTTACCAGTGATGGCAGTATCGTCAATAAGATCCTTCGTGCTGAGAATGCACATGAAAAAGAATACATCGTACACCTTTCCTCTTCGATCAAACCGGACTTTAAGAAAAAAATGGAGTCCGGTGTGCAGATTTACAATCCTGTTCGAAGTGAGATGACGTCTACTTTGCCGTGTCGGGTTAAGATCGTCAATGACACCACGTTTATCATCATTCTCAATCAGGGATTGAATCGTCAGATACGCAGGATGTGCTCTGCCCTTGGCTATCATGTGGTCCGTTTGAAACGGATGCGCATCATGAACTTCCAGCTGGGCAACCTTAAAAAAGGCGAATGGCGACAACTCAGCGATCAGGAAGTCGATCAGCTGATGAGTCTACTTGAGAATTAATCACAATAAACGATAAAAGGTCTGCTTAAGCAGACTTTTTGCTTTTCTCTACTGTTATTTTTATATTTTAGTGATACGATAATCCTATAGGAGGTGTTGTTATGAGAATCATTTCCGATACGACGTGTCACTTATCCATCGCGGAAGCCGCAGAACTAAATGTTCGTCTGGTGGCGAATCAAGTCATAATTGGCGAAACGACTTACAAAGACTATTTGGATATTGACTCCAGTCAGTTTATTGAGTTGATTAAAGATCATCATCCGCGAACCTCGCAGCCTTCAGCCGGCGATATCCTAATCGCTTATGAAGAAGAAAACACCGAATCTTTACATATCACCACCGGCAGAGGATTGAGCTCCGCTTTTGATACGGCCAGCGGAGTGATAAAAAGTATGGACATAGATTATGTAACCGTGTTTGACTCTCAGTCGGTTGCGGGTGTCAACCGCTACCTGACACAGTTAGCCGCACGATTAAAAGACAAATATGACAGAAACACGATCATCCATCGTTTGAATGCGTGTCTTAAGGAAACACAGTCCTATGTAATGCCTGTCAATTTTGAGTTTCTCAAACGCTCGGGAAGATTGACTCCTGCAGCGGCGATATTGGGCAGCTTCTTGCATCTAAAACCCATTATGGCTCAATCCAGTGATCGCCAGCGCATCGAACGATTCGGTGTCGCCCGCACCATACATGCGGCCATTAAGGAGGTCGCAAACGATTTGATCAAACGGGGCGTCAATGATAAACACCGGATTTACATCGCTCATGCTTTCAATATGGATGGAGCGAGGTTGGCGACCGAACAAATCAAAGAGAAAATACAAGGTGCGGATATCGAGACGCTGTTGCTGGCTCCGGCCATGATCACTCATGGCGGTCCGGGATCCCTTGTCATTCAATACATTCTAAGGGATGATCAAGAATAAAGAGGACGAGGTTGAAACCTCGTCTTTATTTTGGTAAGTGTATCGCAAACTCGCAGACATAATCACCACTCAATATGGTCTGAAAGATATCGACTTTTAGTTTTTGCTTGTATATAAGTTCGAACGGTTTTTTGACAAATCCGGCGCTGCACGCACAGAACTGAGATGAAACCATCGGTATCCCACTGTTTGTCCGAATGGATTCCCTTGCCCAAGGACAATGGCAATATAAGTAGCGCTTCTCTTCTTCACTTTGAGCATGAAGCCAATCATCTGTCATATATGGGATTTTTACGATGTGAAGCTTGCCGTTTTTTATGACCCCCCGACTGATTAGGTCATTATTCTCCAGAAACTGCAATACCGAATGGGTGATGGGCTGGCCAAAATAGAGTTGACCGCTTTGATTCAATCTGCGCATCTCATCGAGAAACTGCTCTTCCCTTTTATCCAGATATTCTTCGATGTCTTTGCATTGTTCAAACAGCTGTATCTGCTTTGAGTACATCGCATCCGGAAGATCGCGGAGACATTGAAGAAGGATGGGCTGCCATTTTGCTTTATCAACATGGTTTTCCAACCGATTCATCACGATTTGCATCATTTTAGCCTTTTTGCGGTTATCCGTTCCCCAAGAGGGCAGTTCGATCCCTTCAAAAATCTTGTTTGTAGTTTCATCACCCAACTGTTCTTTTAAGGCTTTGTGAAAGTTACTCATGACTTCACCACCATCCAATAGAGCGATCATCGTGGTAAATAATGGAATCTGGTGATGGTGTCGGCCATAGCGGGCCAATGCGATCAATCGATCAAGATGATCCTCTTTTCGATCGATCAGATAGTCCAGATACCCTTCAATTTCACTTTGATTCAAAAATTCAAAGTCCAAATGTTCTTTTTTGAGAAAACACTCAAATTCGGATATGACCTTGATTGAATACTTGATTGAATTATCACTGCAACCAATCTTCTTCAGATATTCCACAAATGGGTTTTCCTGCATATGATCCCTCCTTTATTTCCTCAAGGAAAGTGAAATTCCACGCTTTTGGGCTATTTCAGATAAAATTTTTCTCGTCGTGGTCGTATCTGGCGATTCGACTAGACTCTGATACGCTTCACGCAACTCTTCAATATCAATTAAATTGATTGCAAGACAATAGAAATTCTTGCTTATTCCATCATTGTGATATTTAAGCAAGTAACTCAAAATCCGGCTTTTCTCATCGAGAACCGCTAAATAGCCGTCTAAATCGTTTTTTGCCTTCTCCATATCTTTGAATCGGTTGAGGTAACTGATAAACGAATCTTTATCATTGCCTTGATACCGGCGGCACGGAAATTCTGAACACTCAAAACAGAAAGCAACATGATCCTTCTTCTTATTGCATGTCATGATGGCACAAACCGGATGCGATTCACTGAAACCATCTGCGCCGCAACCCGGGCAACGGGATACACCTTCCGTATTGTAACGCGGACACAAGACACAATTGAGGCCGCATAATGAAAACTGCGGATATCTTCGAAGGATCATACATTTCCCTCTTTCTCAACGGTCAACCGTCAATATCTGACTTAATTATATAGCAATCTTTGCCCTTTGAGTCGTCCTTTTTGATACAAATACGTTTTTATGCGAAGACTTTTTTTCTTGTCAATGAGATAACCCTTTGCTTGCTTGTATGACATTTGAAACAATGGTAAAATATGATTCATCACAGCGAGGAATGACTCATGAACATAACCATTGACTATGCTTATGAAAAACTAGATATCATCCGGACACTTTTTAAAGAATACGCACAATCCCTCGGCATTGATTTGCAGTTTCAGGCTTTTGAAAAAGAACTCGCGAATTTGCCGGATAAGTATGCACTTGAAGACGGCCGCTTATATATTGCTTATGTTGATGGCGAAATTGCAGGTTGTGTTGGGTTGCGCAGATTCGATGCTAACCGCTGTGAGCTAAAGCGATTGTATATTCGTGAAAAATACCGTCATCTTGGTCTGGGTCAACAATTGTCTTTAAAGGTTATCGATGATGCCCGGCAAATCGGTTATCAGCAGATTCTTTTGGACACTTTATCAACGATGACACCGGCGATGAATCTGTATCGCAAGCTGGGATTCAGGCAGATTGCCGCTTATTATAACAATCCGATCCGTGAAGCCGTGTATTTTGGTTTGGACCTATTTCCGAAAGACTCTTAAACAAAAACGAAGCGTTTCTGGATTGATTTATGTTTCGACTACAATCAACCGCAGATTTGTGTTACATTGAAACATGTGTTTGAAAAGCAGAAAGTACGGGGATATAAAATGGCATTGTTTATCAAAAAAAGTCTGTTCACCGCTTTTTTCATCGTTGTCGCAGCAACCGGTGTGGCACTGGGATTAAAAGCAGCCGTCGGTGTCGGTGCCTGGGATGCATTCAGTCAGGCAACCTCTACGGTCATCGGTATAAAGGTCGGTACATTTTCTATGATGATGAATTTGAGCTGCGTGCTTGTCCAAATGGTAATTTTGAAAAAGGATTTTAAGTTATTGTCCTTTCTTCAAATATTTATGGCCATTCTCCTCGGCTTTTTCGTCAACATCGTATTTTATGATGTATTGGGTGGTGTCATCATCAACAGTTATGTCATTAATATGCTGATCTATTTGGGATCGTTGCTTGTTATCATCATGGCCGTAGCCTTGATCATGTCGATCAACTTCCTTAGTTTCCCTCTTGAAGCTGCTTGCATGGCCGTAGCAAGTAAAACGAAACTGAAGTTTGGCACGATTCGGCAATTGGTCGATGTCTTTTCGATCATAGGTGCAATTGTGATCGCAATATCCTTTAATAACCCGATTCCTATTCGGGAAGGTACAGTCATTGGTATGCTCTTGTTTGGCCCTATGATCGCCTGGTTTATCCCACGTTTTACACCTCTTGTAAAAAGAATGGGCATAAGTGATTGATTTAATAATTGCCCGTACATACGGGTTTTTTAAACTCTTGATTCTTTATATCCTTTTTTTTGAAACAGATGTTTCAATATGTTGTGACTGGAATTTTGTGATATGATAAAAACATGAATATTCTCACATCATCTTGGAGGTCAAAGAGTATGAACCATGTTGATGTCATTGTAGTTGGCAGTGGTATTGCCGGATTAACGGCGACCGCATATTTGAGTAAAGAAAAACTTAATGTATTACTTTTGGAAAAAGAGGCGGAAATCGGCGGTTTGCTGGGTTCTTTTAACGTTGACGGACATGTGTTGGATAAAGGGGCTCGTGGCATTATCAATTCGGGAATCGTTATTCCGATGTTGCGACAACTCGGCATAGACATCGAATTTCTTTCAAATCCCATAAAAATCACGATTGGTTCGCAAACGATCACCCTGACGGATGAATCCGATATCGAACGATATGGCTCTATGTTAAAGCAATTATATCCTGACAATATTTGTGATATTGACATCATTCTTAAAGACATCCAATACGTCATGAAAATAATGGATGTTTTGTATGGGGTAGAAAACCCTTTGTTTTTGCCTAAACCTTATGAGATGGACTATTTGACCCATACGCTATTACCATGGATTTTCAAGTTTGTCATCAATACCCGTAAAATGTCAAAAATGCTTGATCCGATCAATGATTTTCTGCGAACACGCACCAACAATGAATCCCTCATAATGATCATTACGCAACACTTCTTCTCAATGACTCCGACATTCTTCGCACTTTCCTATTTTAAGCTTTATTTACAATATCATTATCCGAAAGGTTCTACTCAAACAATCGTCGATCAACTGAAATCTTTGATTCTGTCCAATGGTGGTAAAATTGAAACAAATCAAGAAGTCATGCGAATCGATGTTGAAAGTAAGCAGATCACAACAGCCCAAGGGCAACGATATTCTTATGATCAATTGCTATGGGCAGCGGACACCAATGCGTTTTATCAAGTAATCGATCGCAACAATATTCGTTCACGGAAACTATTATCCAAGATCGAACACAAAATCAAACGATATGAGAACAAAACAGGTGCTGATTCCGTCTTGACAGGTTACATGCTTGCAGATTTACCACCCCAGTATTTTGGGAACATCTTTGGACCTCACTGTTTCTACACCGTGCGAAAAGAAGGCCTTGCGGGCATATCACTGGAGGATATCCGACAAGATGGTATGTTCACGAAAGATAAAAAGCGATTGTTTGATTGGATTTCTGATTTTGTAGAGTACAATACACTTGAAATTTCAATACCGGTATTGCGTGATCCCACTCTTTCCCCCGAGGGTCAAACAGGACTCATCGTTTCTTTACTGTTTGATTACCAACTGGTCAAACACTTGGATGAGTTGAAGCTTTATGAAGAGTTCAAAGATCACATCACTTCTTTGATGATCAAGCATTTGTCCAATGCTACCGTTGAAGATCTAAATAAATATATACGAAAGACGATCGTATCGACGCCTCTGTCCATTGCCCGAAAAACGCATAACACTCATGGATCGCTGACCGGATGGTCGTTTGCCAATAAACCATTTCCGACTGAATACCGAATCATACGTATCGCCAAATCCGTTCTTACACCGGTTGATTCAATAAAACAAGCCGGTCAGTGGACATTCAATCCTGCGGGTGTTCCGGTATCTATACTTACCGGAAAGCTTGCTTCTGATGCAATTATCAAAGATGTGGTAAAATCAATATCAAAGAAGAAAGGCGGATCTGACTTTGAGTAATCAAGATGCTGTAGTTGAACAAGTGAACGAACCTCTAGAAGAGTTGACTATTGAGTCTGTTGTTCGTTTGTGGTCGAAAACCTATAACAAAAACGGGAAACCGGACTGGTCCCATATATTTCCCTATTATCATCCAAACATCATTTTTCAGGATTCCATTCAACGGATTGAAGGAATCGAAAATTTCACTGCCATGTGCAATCGTTTAACCAAACGATGTGAATCACTGGCCATGGATTTGTCGAATGTGATGAAACATGAGAACATCATTTCCATGGAATGGAAAATGACGATGTCTTTTAAGAAATCACCAAGCACGCCGATTTTCGGCTGTACGCGATTGACCCTCAATGACGAGGGCTTGATCATTGAGCAACGGGACTATTATGATTTGTGGGGAGATATATTCAATGGTATCCCTCGCTTTGGTAAATTTTATCGCAAAATGATGTTTAAGTATTTCGGATAAGGAGCTACGATGAAAAAGTACGAACTTCCTGATGAATTGATGTTTTTAAGAAATTCAAAAACAGAACAAAAAAAGAGTGATGCATCGATGAAAGGTAAAGTTGTCGTTTTAACAGGCGCAACATCCGGAGTCGGTCTTGAAGCTCTCAAACAATTGGCAAAAGGTGAGGCGACGGTCGTTATGGTCGCAAGAAACCTTGAAAAAGCTAAGAATGTCAGAGAAGCTATCTTATCAAAACATCCATGTGATATTGACATCGTCGTCGCTGATTTTAGCGAGTTGAGTCACATCCGCCATGCAGCTTCAGAAATTCTTGATCGCTATGACAGAATCGATGTTTTGATTAACTGTGCCGGAATGCATTCGACCAAAGCCACGTATACACCGGAAGGTTTTGAAACAGTGTTTTTTGTAAATCATCTAGCCTCTTTTCTCTTCACACAATTACTGCTTGATCGCATGATTCTAAGTGCACCATCTCGGATCCTTCATATTAATTCCGAAGGACATCGCTTTAACGGATTGGATATCAATGATTTAGACTGGAAAAAGCGCCATTACACCGGATTGCGCGGTTATGGGGCTTCGAAGACTGCACAACTTCTTACCATGTGGGAGATGGCTGATCAACTGAAGGATCGCGGTGTTACGATCAACGCCATGCATCCGGGCGATGTCCGCTCCAACATCGGCAAAAACAACGGGTGGCTGTATCGGATGTTTTCCCGGTTTTTTATTCAGCCGATGTTAAAAGATCCCAAAATATCAGGGGAAGCAATTTATTATTTAGTCGCTGATGCGCAAATGGAAGGTGTCAGTGGAAAGTTCTATCACTTGACCATCGAAGAAATACCCGCGAAGCATGCCCTGGATCGATCCTTGGGTAAGCAGCTTTATGACTTAAGTGTCAAACTGACAAATCCAAAATAACTTATTTGTTGTTTAATTTGATCCATTCATTCTCCATAAACCCATAGATTTCAAGTGATTCGAGATCAAGTTGATTTATGGTATAGATCGAAAAACCATATTCTATGATATCATCCTCAACATCACCATCCTGATAAATCGGAAAGGCATCATAAGCAATACCTTCACTGATCAGTTTTACGGCTATGATTTTCTCGGCTGATTTCTGATCATCAAATCGGGCATTCAAGTAGAATACGTCCGATTTTTTTTGTTGTTCCATGGTGATTTTTAGTGAAACTGCGGATGATGCAACAATCGTTTGTTTCTCCCCTTCAGCGATTAGAATCGGGGTTGCCTGAAGAACCCAGTTAAGATTTCGCTCAGCAATCTCAATGACCAGTGTATCCGATTGTAATCCTTCGATGCGATTAAAATCATAGGGGAATGTGCGATCGTAGTTGACTTGCGCAAACGATTCAGATATATATGGGATCAATGCATTGGCAAATGAGTCTCGAAACAGGATCAGTCGTCCTTCTTTGGCCGTGTTAACAGATTCAATCTGTATATCTTCAAAAGTGCGTATGGCTTTTGTAAAGGTGAACAGATTTGGCAACTGAAAATAAAACTGTTGCTCAAGGGTAATTTTGGATGGATAGAGCATTCTAGCCAAATCGCCTTGCCAATCAGCTTTCTTTACCAAAGTCATATTCAGCAATGACAAACTTTCCTTGTTTAATGATTTCATCATTTCCAGATACCCGATGGCAGCACCGATGTTGTTCCAGTGAGAGTCCTGACGGTGGTATAATTCATCATCAACCACTGACTTCTGCTCGATGAGTGCAGATGTCAGATCGATATAGTTCATATTCAAATCCATTTCGCTCATTTGGTCAAGATTACTTCTTTGGCCAATGGCATTGAATGTTGATGGCATATATTCAGGATAAATCGTTGCTTTATTGGGTACGATCATGAAATATCCGTTGATGTTTTTGGATTGAAGATACTTGTTTTGAATCCGTAACACTTCATTGAAACGCATCAAATCATGTTGGCTCAACAGGTTGACTTTCAGATAGTCATTCAGTGTTTCTTCAAAAAACAGAAATCCCTGTTGGCCTACGATGACCTTATCGTTGCCGCTTTGCTTGAAAACATTGGCATATATTTCGTTGTATGCGGTTATCATCATCGTTCTTAAGGAAAACTGATCCGTAAAAAAGTCGTCAAACTCGGATGTGAATGATGCGTTAATACGATCGTCTTTGATCAATGCCGGCATGGGAGATAACGAACTTCTGTCCAAATTAATCGAATCATATCCCAAAATCGTTGCCAATAGCGGGATCAGTGATGTACCGATGATCAAAATGCTGAAAATGAGTTTGAGATGTTTTTTCATCCTGCCTCCTAAAACCTGAAATAAATAAAGGGATTATACGTGTTTGCCGCAAGACTGAGCAGACAAGCGATCCAAAGAACAAAGGTAAATCCATAGGATAAAACCGAAGTCACATATGATTGAGTGTTTTGTTGAATTGTTTTGATGATCGGAGTCGATGCAATTGCACTGATCACAAATAGTCCCATCGTCAGCGGTGTTATCAAAATCATCAGTTCTTTTAAAGCCATGGCACCGGGCAAGGAAATGGTTACCAAAGCCTGTATGAAAATCAGCGCTTGAGTAAAATTCTCTGCTCTGAAAATGACAAATCCAATTAAAATAACAAGCAAAGTATAAATTCTTCGAACAAACGTCGGCCAGCGTTCAACTTTCAAAAAAGTCTGTTCCATCAATAGAAATATTCCGTGATAAAGACCCCAAATCACAAAAGTCCAAGATGCTCCATGCCAAAGTCCGGTGAGAAAGAATACGGTGATACGATTGAACACTGCCCTGTTCTTCCCCTTGCGATTGCCACCCATTGGGATGTAAAGGTAAAGTCGAAACCATGAGGATAAAGATATATGCCAGCGTCGCCAAAAGTCCTGCATGGATGTGGCAATATAGGGATAATTGAAGTTTTCTTTGAAATGAAATCCAAACATTTTCCCCATACCAATAGCCATATCCGAATATCCGGAGAAGTCGAAGTAGATTTGAAAGAGGTATGCGAAGGCCGCGATCCATGCGACAGTCATCGATATCTGAGAGTTTGGTAAGGCAAAAAGACGGTCAGCGATCACGGCCATGGCATTGGCAAGCAATACTTTTTTGGACATTCCAATAACAAAGCGGCGAAGACCTTCACTTGTCTTATCCAGCGTTACCGTTCGCGATTCAATCTGGCTGGCGATGTCGTGATACTGTACGATGGGTCCTGCAATGAGTTGAGGAAAAAAAGTGATGTAGAACAACAGCGAAAAATAGTTTCTTTGAACCGCCGTTTCTTTGTTATACACATCAAAAACATAGGACATCGTTTGGAAGGTGAAAAATGAAATTCCGATGGGCAGTGGCAAATTAAGCAATGGCAGTGGGGTCCTAAAAAGTCCGTTGAACGATAGAATCAGAAAATCCGCATACTTAAACAAGCCGATGATGCCAAGGTTAAAAATGATTGAACTGATCAGGATGATTTTACGCCAAGATGTCTCTTTTGCTATCCACAATGTCAAAACATAATTTACAAATGCTGAGAGGATCATTAAAAAAACATAGAGCGGTTCACCCCATGCATAAAAGATCAGTGAGAAAAACAACAAAAAGCCATTACTGAAACGCTTGGGTATCATCAGATTGACCAGATAAACGATAGGGAGAAATATGAATATGAAAACGGGAGAGCTAAATACCATAAGTCCTCCTGATGACGTTAATCGACTTTATGCAAATAGGATATTGAGGTAATTACATCATTGATAACGACAAATGACAAATCCGTAAGACCGAGGGAGTAGGTGTACGCTCCGTAATTCTCTTGATAATCATCTCCATACGTTTCAAGCATCTTTGAAAGTGATGAACCGATTTTGATTCCCTCTTGAGTTGATACAGAATCATCAAGCAAGTACACTCCGGTAAATATTTCTTTACCCTTGTTCACGTATGTCGTGATTTGATAACTGCCAAAATCGTATACCGTATCATCCCCGTCGAATGCGCATGAAGGTGCAGAATACTGGTTGATTGGATTACCTGTTTTAACTAAGAAGTCATTTGTGGCTTCTCCCATGGTTATATCAAGTCCGTTTATCCGAAAAGTATAATTTTGCATTGAGGCAGGATTTTGAGTACAGCCAGCCATAACAAATGTAATCATAAGTCCTATAAGCATTCTTTTCATATGTTTCCCTTTCGTTGCTTAATCGATTTCCTTATACCGATAAACGACCGTGATCGTCGACTCGGTGTATATACCGCTGAAATTGTTCGTCTTTGATACAAATGAATATCCGCTTACCGAGACACTGTTGGTTGAGTATTTAGAACCAACGATTCCGGTGATCGTCACATTGGATGTAACAAATGCACCTGAAGTTTCATCGATGTGCTGAACGATGACAGTACCGTAAACCGGCGTTTCGGTAAACCAGTTGTCATTCAAAATCGTGGATGAATTTAACGCTTTGTTAAACAGATAGCTGTCTGAAACCAAAAATACGTCCGGATAGCCGATGTCAACATTTTGCCATCCTTTACCAATGTCCACCTGATTCCAGGAATGTTCACCATTGTACTTAATTCGCTCGCGATTTGCGATGCCGGCGCGGACAAACATAGCTTCCATGGCATACATGCGGCCATAACAATTTCCGACCCGGTTTTTAATTGTCCAAATGGCTCGTTCTGTCCATTCTGAAGCCCATGGCCCGGCTTGGTAATGAATCGTTCGACCGAAGTCATAAATTGCCTTGGTAACTTGATACGTCGACATATCTCCATGCAACATTTTCGAAAACAGTTTGTCAACAAGTTCGTTTAGTTCACTATTCCCTGTGTCCCCTTTTGGAACAAATGGCGGATGGGTGATGACGGTAACCGTGATTTTCTCAACAGATGAGTTCCCTGCTTTGTCTTTGGCGGTAAATGTTATGGGGTAAGTCCCAACTTTACTGAAATCAACACTGCCGCTGATGGATATGGAAACATTTCCGTCCCGATTATCGATTGCGTACACTTGTGATCGTACATTAAAACTTTCTCCGATGTATACCGTTCTGTTTCTTAATCCTGAACCACTGAACACCGGTGGTTCTGTATCTTTGATTACGACGATCTTTCCGATGAGTTCCGTAACATTGTTTCCGGCATCCGTAAGCAGGATGATCGGCTCAAAAGTGCCCTCGGTTGCCGTGATATCAATATTTTCTTTATAGCTGACGGTCACCTTGGATGCATCGACAATATTTTTGACGAATTTCGATGCCGGGATGGGGTCTGAAACAAATGCTTTCAGTTCAAGCACCGTTGCCGTTGGTGCGATCGTATCAATGACTTCCAATCGGGACACAAGAATGCGATCGCCGATTTGAATTTCGATCGGATAAACACCGACGACCAGTTTCAATGGTTCCAGTTTGGTAATAAAGGTCTCGTTCGTTCTTTCTTCCATAAGAAAATCATCGATCGTAGGAGTCGGACTGCCCGCTTCGATTGTAACTTTATCTTTGACTTGAGTAATAAAGACCGTCGAAGTTTCTATGATTTTGTTATTGCCCAAATCGGATATTTGAATACTGATTTGTTGTATGCCGATGGTATTGGGATCGGGTGCTTCAATAAATTCATAATGCAATTGAGTGTTATCTATAGATGTAAGCACGAAATCTTCAGGATCGATTTCTTTTCCTAAAGGTGAAATAAGTTGGCGAAGAGTGACGATGGGTTTCTGAGTGTCAATGATCTTCAATGTTGATCGATAAGTCATAAATCCGATTTTTACTCTGACAATATACTCTCCTGGCACAGAAAGGTCGATGTCATTTATTTCTTCAGTGAATTCACCATGATCTTTGGTTTTGATGAATTGCGCTTCTTTTAGTGATGTAAAATCTGCGGCCTCGATGGTTATTTCGTTATGAAGCCGATTCGGCAAAAATATGACGCTGAATACAGATAAGCCGACAAAACAAATGCCTATGATCGCGGTAAATAAAAGTTTTTGCTTAAACTTCCTTTGCATACAGTTCTCCTTATATCCATTGATACCTAAAAGCCTTTATCATACCAATGGTAAACAGGTGCCAGTACTCACACTCATAATATATCTGTCATCATTATAGCGCTATTTTGGCAATTATTGTCATTGCTTTGTCAAATTCATGCAATTTTCATCATTGGATATGCATTATATGATATGCAAGAAAGCATTATCTTCCTCCACCAAGTTAAGTATCTCAGATTTTCGATTTCTAATATATGTAATAATATATCGTCAAACTTGACTTAAAAGCAAAATTTTTTGTATTGAAAGCGAGAATCTTCAATCTAAATCCTACTTTTTCGTTCGTCTGAAAAAACTGATTCTTGGTTTTGTATAAACATATTGACATTGTGAAAAATCTACTTAAAATAAGAATTAAGATGAATATCATCGGGGGAACCATGGACAATAAAAGAGAACGGTCACAACTGCGCATCATCAGACTTGTTGTCTTTTTTTGTGCGTAACTGAGGAGCGATCATGACTAGAAAAATTGGTTTATACCTTGTATGTGTTTTGTTAATTATATCAATATTCGTATGGTTGAAGCCTGCCAAAGCTGTGGATGTGGAAGATCCGTTGATGATCATATCGAAGAATGTCTCAGTAGTTACAAAATATGATTCTTCGTTTTATGTCGATGAATTTTCAAGACTTTGGGCGTGGGGTTCAAATCAATTTGGACAACTGGGAACCGGCACGACAACGGACAGACCACTTCCTGTTAATGTGATGAACAATGTAGTCAGTGTCGCTTCAGGTGAATCTCATACCTTGGCATTAAAAACTGACGGCAGTGTATGGGCTTGGGGTAGAAACGATTCCGGGCAGTTAGGTGACGGAACGAGAGTTTCAAAGGTTGACCCGGTCAAAATAATGGAGAATGTGGTAAGCATTGCTGCTGGAGATCTTCATAGTTTGGCAATTGCAGATGATGGCAGTTTATGGGTATGGGGGCATAATGGAGCATTCCAGTTAGGCGATGCATCGATCCAATATCAATCATTAACTCCAAACAAAGTTTTAGAAAATGTTACCCAAGCAAGTGCTGGGAGATGGCATACTGTTGCCATAAAAAACGATGGTTCTCTTTGGGGTTGGGGATCAAATTCATTCGGTCAATTAGGCATGGGCACAATCGATACTGTTTCTGTTCCAACCAAGCTGATGGACAGTGTTTCAATGGTATCTGCCGGGATGAATCACACATTGGCTGTGCTATCTGATGGCAGTCTTTGGGCGATGGGGCTCAATAACTATGGGCAGATTGGTGATAGCACGACAGTTTATAAATATTCACCTGTTAAGATAATGGAAGGTGTAATAAGTGTTTCTGCGGGTACCAATCATTCATTAGCTATCAAAAACGATGGTTCTCTTTGGACTTGGGGACTTAATGATCTAGGTCAAATTGACCAAACTACGATTGAAAGAAGATTAGTTCCTGTCAAAATCGCAGAAAATATAGTATCTGTATCCGCGGGTTATTCTCACAGTTTAGCGATAAAAAGTGATGGCGATGTGTTGGCTTGGGGATTCAATCGATTCGGGCAATTGGGGAATGGAGAGTCTGAATACAAGCAAGTTCCTATCAAGGTGTTGGATGGTGTTATCGGTATTACTACAGGCCGCTATTATACTTTGGCTATTAAATCAGATAACACTCTTTGGGCTTGGGGTTGTAATAATACCGGTCAGTTGGGGGATGGGACGATCGAAGATAAATCGGTTCCTACAAAAATAATGAATGATGTAAAGCAAGTTTCTGCAGGAATCAGTCATACACTGGCTTTAAAGACAGATGGAACCCTTTGGTCATGGGGAGACAACAGTAAAGGGCAATTGGGGGATGGAACGACCATTAATAAAATCGTTCCCAAGCAGATCATGAACAATGTTCGATATATTTCTACTAACAATGAGACAAGCATTGCCATTAAAACGGATGGTTCTCTTTGGTCGTGGGGAGAAGCTTATTTAGGTAATGGCTCGTGGTATCCCAGCTCAACCCCTGTAAAAGTTCTAGATAATGCTCTTAGTGTTGCTGAAGGATATACACATATCATGGTAATCAAAACGAATAGTTCTCTTTGGGGATGGGGTACAAACAGAAAATATGAGTTGGGTGTCTTTGATTCAGATCTTTCACAAGCCTTCCCCGTTAAGATAATGGATGGTGTTAAAAGTGTAGCTGCCGGATTCGAGAGGACCTTGGTTGTGAAGTCAGATGATTCTTTGTGGGGATGGGGACGTGACAGTAATCTTCTTGGCGCAAATGCTATTAATCAGCCTGTCAAAATAATGGATGGTATTAAAAATGCATCTCTCGGACATGAATCATTAGCCATAGATAAAAACAATGTCGCTTGGGTCTTGCCATATGGTGATTTCTCAAAACCGAATTACATTCGAAGTCCTATGAAGTTTATGGAGAATGTTATTGGTGTTTTTGGTGGATCCAATCACTCATTGGCAATCAAGAGTGATGGTAGTCTTTGGTCATGGGGAGTCAATTATCATGGACAGTTAGGGAATACATATAAAGGGTATGCTGAGAATCCGACATCTGTGAATATTGGTGCCCCAGTGAAAGAAGTAAATCTAACGACGTATGTTCTTGGAGAACCCGGTTATATAAAGGTATCCGTCAATAATGAAGTCATTCCATTTGATTCAGTACCACTTGGATCGGATGTAACTCTGGAAGCCATGACATATCTCGGTTATCGAGTATATCAATGGAAAGTTGATGGTGTAGCACTCGATCACAGAAATTCAACGATTGTAATCAAAAACATTCAAAAAGGAACGTCGATTTCTCTGGATTATGCATTGATTGGCGATCTGAACGGTGATATGAATCTTTCCGCAACAGATTTGGTGTTGATGAGAAGATACCTCGCAGGATTGACTGATCTCAGTCCTAAAGGTGCTTTTAGCGGCGACATGAATTCTAGCGGCTCAATAACGACTACGGACTTAGTTAAAATACGACGCAAACTTGCGGGATTGGAGTAATCACTATGAAGAAACTTATCAAGTTATCAATCATTGCTTTGCTGATCATGTTAAATGTAGCGGTGGTTCGGGCTGGCAGTTTTACAACAGCGCTTAGCAGTACCAAGACCAGTGTATCTTCTGTTGGTGAGCAGTTTACCTTAACCTTTGCAGTACGAAACTCAACGGGATTAAGTGCAATCACTGCTTCACTACATTACGATGCCTTAAAGTTAGAAATCGTTTCTTCATCTGCAGAAAGCGGATTCGCGTTAACCGTTGGAAACAATAAATTTGTTGTAGATCATACTGAGTTAAAAACCGGAAACTTCAACATAGCAAAAATCACCTTTAAAACGAAAGCTGATTTTCAATATGGGCAAAGCACGAGTATCCTCTGGAATCCGATTGGTTCAGATGGAAATGAAGATTTCAGTGGTACCGGCTCCGGTGTTACCATTAAGATGACTCAACCAAAGTCTGATAATAGCTATTTATCGAGTCTCTCAATCAATCAAGGAAGTTTGAACTTCGATAAAACAAAAACCTCATATACGGTCATAGTGGATAATGCCACGACAAGTGTTGTATTAAGTGCAAGTGCAGAAGACGGCAGATCATCGATCAGTGGTACTGGAACAAAAAAACTGGAAGTCTACAGCAATGTTTACAATATTGTGGTAACTGCCGAAAACGGTAGTAAACGTACTTATTCGATTAATGTGGTTCGAAGGGATGCGGATGGAAATGCCGGTGCCCTTAGCACCAATAACAACTTGAGTGAGATTAATATTCAAGGATGTCCACTTTCCTTCTCTGTCAATGTGCTAGAGTATCGATGTGAAGTAGATAATCTGACGTTGAAAGTTGATGTCAGTGCTAAGACAGAAGATGAGAATGCGACATTTTCAATAAGTAATACTGCTGAGTTATCCATTGGAGACAATTCAATAACAATTTCCGTAACTTCAGAAAGTGGCGCAATTAAAGTATATACAGTTGTCATAAACCGGAGCAAGTTAGCCGCAAATGTTGATATCGCATCAGTCAAAGATGTCTTGTTATCTTCTTCAATTGAGGAGGTAGCCATCAAAGTGCCTGAGGATGGAATCGTATCTGATGATATTCTTCAGACCGTCAAACAATCCAAGAAAAAATTGCTGGTCAGAGGCTATGATGAACATGGTTCGTTGCTTTATGAGTGGATCATTGATGGAAAACAAGCATCTTCATTGAACAGCATTTATGCAAAGCTGATGGTTATGACAGATCTTGAAAAATCGCTGAACGAGCTAACCAATTATGCCAAAGGCATCTACTTGGATTTTGACAAAAACGAGGTTCTTCCAGAAGGGACTCAAATCAGAATCAAGGCATCTTCGATGTTTGCAGACGGGGAAAAAGTTAAGCTTTACTATTACGATGCTTCCGCAAGTAAGTTACAGTTACAAGGTGATCAATATGAAGTAATTGAAGGTTATATTACGATCAACTTAACTCATACTTCAGAGTATTTTCTTACTCAATCAACGATTGGTCAAAACAGAAGTTCATTCAACCTGTGGTTGATCGTAGCGATGGTTGAACTATTGCTTATCGCCGGCTTAGGTCTGATTTTTATTAAAAGTAAACATTCGAAACCAAAAATTGAAAATTAGCAGAGCAAAAATATTTATTACTAAGTAATTCCAAAATTTTAGGGATTACTTTTTTATAGGTAAAAATCCTCATCGAAAAACTTTTGAAGTGGAAAATAGTTGAAACCTTGGTGAACTTTGGAAAATGACTACAAAAAAACCCACCGTTAAGTGGGTCAAATTTAAACTGGCGGAGGACATGAGATTTGCATTTATGGGATAAATACGTATAAGTAAGTGAAAGTAGAATGATGAAATGTGCACTATTTAGTGCATTTTATGATATATTGTGTAAATTCGTGAAAGTAACGTTTTGGTAAGTTTTAAATAATTTGGTGAATCTTTGGTGAATCAAACTCGGCTAGAAAAAGACCTTTTTTTATTTATGTTATAATTAAGTAAAGAGGAGAGTAGAAAGGAAACATATGAAACTGAACGACATCCAAGAGTTTATATTAAAAGTGATGCTAGAAGACGGTTATTATGATAATTTTGAGGTTCTAAACAAAAGTTTCGGACATGAAGACGTTGATTCATCCGTTGATGGTCTTGTTACTATGGGTTATGTGAGAATCGATAATGCATTATGCGATTATCGAAAACTATCATTTCTAGCAAAAGGAAGACAATTTGTAGCAGAACGATTTTAGCTTTATTATTAGTAGTAGGGAACTCTTAACCGGAGTTCTTTTCATGTTATAAATGTAGTTAATCACCATCTTATTAACAGTGACATTATTTAAGTTTTAATCGTAATGTAATATAATTTATGTAACAAACCAACGGAGGTAACTATGGCAAAGAAAAGGCGGAAAAATAGTGTTGGATTGATTGGTTTCTTCTTTGTTTTTATGAGGAAGTTGTTAAAAGCTGAAGATGTGAGGCGAAATAGAAACAGTAGAAGGCTTTAGATCACAATTACTCTTATTGATTTAACCATTATCAATTAACTTACCAAAAATGTAATAGTATACGCCGATAATAAAAAAATACAAAAAGATAGCAATAATCGTTACGACACTAAACCAAGTCCCTAAAATAATGTTTCCAATTGTGAAGTTTAATATGTACATTACAAGGTACATAAATGCCCCTAATGGTGGATTCTTTCCAGGAGGATAAATAATACCTACCATCAAGAATGTTATCCCAGGAACAATTAAATCAACGAGGATGCTAATTCCGGCAAAATCAAACAATTGACTCAGTATAATAGTTCTAAATAAATAGCTCGATAGACTAATCAAGGAATATTTTTTCATATAATCACCTTCTATTTTATTATGAATCATTAAGTGTGAATTTAAATCATAAAATTCAATTTACTCATATATATACTTTCTATTTTGATCTAAATATAAAATCATTTATACTAGTGTCCATTTTACTACACACATCACCTGTTTGAGTTGGTGTAAATATACGATGAGTGTCAAATGAAAGCTCAATCATAAAGATTTGCAATGAAATATTGACATCATAATGACATGAAAAGATAATAAAATTATAGCATCGTGGGGAGGAAACACAATGAACAAGTTTTTATCATTTCTGAAAGGACTGTTTATGGTTATCGGCATTTTTTTTGTACCTTTTATTATCGGAATGTTTAGTGAAGACTTAGGTATAACGTTGTTTTTTATTAATCTCTTTTTTATTCCTTTGGTCATTTTCTTCATGTTAAAAAAGAAAAAAGTAACTATTATACCTCTAAAAGAAAAGGACTCAGTTCATCAAATTGAAGATCACACTAAAGAATCAATCGAGCTGCCTAGTCAACTTGATTTTTCGGTTATTGACTTTGAAACTGCAAATGCCAATTTAAATAGCGCTTGTTCTATTGGTATTGCAGGAGTAAGAAATAATCAAATTGTAGGCGAATTCTATTCACTCATTAAGCCGAGATTCTTAAGTGTTGACCAGAAGAATTTTGAGATTCATGGTATATCAAAAAATGATCTAATTGATGCACCAAGTTTTAAAGACATTTGGCAGGATATTTGTGAATATATTCAAAATTCAAAGTATATTGTTGCACATAATGCACAATTCGATATGTCGGTACTGAACGAGACCGCTAAAGTCTATAATATTGATGTTGACGACTTCCGGTTTGTGTGTAGCATGAATCTATGTAATGGATACACAGGGTCAACAGGTAATGGACTCGATGCCATATCCAAATACTATGAGGTTGAGAATAGTAACCATCATAATGCACTAAATGATGCCAAGACTGCTGCTCAATGTGTAATCAGAACAATAGAAATATCGAAGTTTTATAGTTTTGATACCTTAGTCAACAAAGATTCAAATGTCAGAATTAAACAGTTTAAAGATTTGAAGAGTAATAAAACTTTTGGTGGATCTAGGAATTTTCATTCTAAAAAAATAAGCGACTTTAAAACATCCAACTTAGCTTTTAATGAGAATCATCCTTTTTTTGGAAAAGCTATAGTTGTCACAGGCGAGTTCAAGAACTATTCCAGATCAGAGATGATTCAATCCATTGTAGATGTTGGTGGTTTTGTCAGAGGATCAGTGAGTAAAAAAACGGACTTTTTAATTGTTGGTGAGCAGGATAAAAATATTGTTGGCGAAGATGGATTAAGTGGGAAACAAGAAAAAGCAATTGCACTCATTGAGCAAGGGTATAAAATTTCAATTATTGATGAAGTAGAGTTTACTAAGATAGTTAGCAAATGAAAACCCGACTAAAAGCCGGGTAACCCTATAAAGTGTGGGGGGAATAGGGTCTATAAAATTATACACTTACTTTATGAATCAATCAATAAACACATATAGAAAAAGCATCACTCGGATGCTTGATTTTCGGCTTGATATTGATCTATTTCCATTTCTCTGTAATAGTCTGTGTTGTTACTCTTGGTGATTACATAATTATCTAATGTCACATCTTGAGTCTTATGAACTATTCCGTCTTTCAAGTAACGTCTTGGGGAAATTTTACCAGTTATCGTGATTTCTGTTCCCGGTGTTACATTCTCTACTAATTCCATAGCAACACTGTGCCAGGCGATAACATCAATATAATCAATCTTCTTATTAAATCTTAAACATTTTATAGTGAATGTAGTGAAATAATGAGCGTTGCTTGTTTGCTTTAATACTAAATTGTTTGCTACTGTTCCCGATATTTGTACTTGATTCATAACTTTTCCTCTTTAAATTTTCTCTGAATCATCATGACAACTCAGAGATTATTTAGCTTGAGTATTTCTACTCAATCATGATGCACATTCAATTTTTGTGTAGATTTCTACTTTCAGTGAGTTATTACACTAGTTAGTTTTGCAGTTCTTTGCTTGCTGCATGATTCTCATCTGCTTGGTAGATTTTCTATATTGTGGTTTTTAACATTTCGTTTCATACTACCTCTTTTCGATATCCTTGTATGAATGAAATAATCTAACTGATGGATCATCATCTTTATCTGCAATACGCAAATTACTGAATCCAATTACATTACATTGCGCACGCTCTTGCGGAGTCATTTTTTCAACGATATTTTTTACTTGTTTCTCGCTTAGTTGCAACGGATATGCTTTATCCGGTCGTTTATCACGATAACTAATGACTACCATAAAACGCTCTTGCGTACCTGATCTCATTTTGTCGCGTAATTCTTTGTGTTTTTCCATGTGTACACCTCCCCTCTTGGGCATTGCCCTGTTAAACCTCAAACAGTTCCGTATATTGGGCATTAAAGAAAATTAATAGGCGTGTTATATCATCCGCATAAACTCTTGCTGCATTGCCTTGCTCGATGTGTTTAACTGCATAACGGCGCACACCTGCTAGTTTTTCTAATTGTTCAACACTTAATCCTCGTTGCTCTCTAAGTGCTTTCAGTTTGTTTGTTTGTGGCAATGTCTTGCCCTCTGTTTTAGGATTTACCATATTAAGCCTCGTATAAGTCCGTAAATATTTGTCCTAAACATTTAACCAAAAGTCTGATATGCGTTGTATTAACATTCTTGAAATTGTGCTTTTCAATTTTGCTGATAGTACGGGCATTTACACCGCTTTTTTCTGCAAGTTGCTTGTAGTTTAAACCTTTTTTCTCACGCAGTTCTTTGAGGCTGTGTCCAATAATTGTTTGGCTCATGACTGTGCCTCTTTTGGTTCCATATCAAACGAAACATCAAAGTAAGCAAACAATCTAATTACATCCGCAGCTGCTACCCTTTTAAAGCGTTTGTCTTGTATCCGTTGGATCACATGCTTATTTACTCCGGTTTTCTCTGCTAACTGCTCATTGGATAGTCCACGCTCTAACATGAGTTGGGCTAATGTCGGTTTAACTGCTTTAATATTTTCTGTCATGTAAATTTCCTCCCTTTCATGACTTAATGCCCTCACAACTACTAATACGTTCTTAATTTTGATATTCCTACAAGATTTCAAAAGTTTTTACATACACACTCAGATTTCATTCATTACACTGACTTCTCTATATTCGGTAACATTTTATCGATGTTATTGCTTTCAGTTGTTAACGATTGTCTAATCCACTCGGAGAATCCTATAGGTTCAATCAGAGGGCAGTGTTCACTCAGGACGTTTACATACTGATCGTATCTAAGCATCAATTCTGCCTTTTGCTTCCGAGTCAATCTGATACTTAATCGTTGTTCTGCTCGGTTTTCTCGGTATCTCATACATTATCAACTCCTTTCTTAAACCTATCATACAACATAATATTATGTTTGTCATCCATTTTGTCACACATTTTATTTTTTTGTGTGATTGTGTGAATTAATATATTGAAAAACAAAATAAAAACACGATTTAGTGTACATTATGTACAAATACCGTGTCTATAATTCTATTTGTTATGTGATATATATTATCACATTTTTGTGTTATAATATATGTACATAGTTAAAACTCTTCCCTCCCGGAGTATTGGCTGCTTGATGAACATCAACTCAAGCGGCTTTTTATTTCATCATTTTTCTTGCAAGCTTCTTGATTGCTTCAACATCTTCACTCACATGCTTGTCCAAATACTCTTTAACTGCATCATTTATGAACTGATTCATACTTACATCTTTTAGCCATGCAGTAATTTTGATTTGCTCATAAACATCCGGAGAGAACTCACAGTTTATTCTCTTGACGTTTCTTTCTTTCTTAGAGTTGTCTTGATCTTCATTATCTGTAGAAATTACTTTTTTTACCATATTGCTTCCTCCTATTGTCACAATGATCACTCATTTTGAACAAACATACCGATTGTTTATTCACACTAAATATATTTCTTACATTTCTAATATATCCTTTTTTATTGGTCATTTCAACACATTTGTGTCTTGTTGTCACATAACATCACCATCACATTTCTTTCTGATTTAAATTGTTGTGTACAAACCGTTAAACGCTCGGAGGCTTCGATACAGACCATATGAGCGATGTTCTTGCATAATGGCTATAACTTTGCTATTGAACATCTTCTGTTCACTCAAGGTCTTCTGTGCAACTTTTTCCTCTAACCCATTCACTAATACCTACCACCCCCTATTAACTGAATTCTCAAGAGGGTATGAAGCCCGAGGGGCTATATTCGTGTAACGCACGGGTTCTCGCGTAACCCCCCTGTAGTCATTGGATGATAAAGGGCATTTTGATGCTTATTCGATAATGGATCGGTCTTACTATAAACTAATTTTTCTTATTTGGAGCAGTCATATTGGGTAGGAGGGTCTCGCGCAACAGTACGGATATTTTTGATGTACCCCCTCGGTCGCTATCCCACCCCTTATTAGCATTTTGATTACGGGGGGCAACCATATTAATTACTACACCCGTCCTTATAGGACTTACGGATTTTTTCGTTCTATCTCGATTTGGTTTGAGTATACTTTCGCTCTTTGTCACTATTGATTGGATACGATCACATTGCATTATCACTCAATAAGACAGTTATAGTACTCTTGCTGGATGATAACAGACCATGACTACACCGGGACACGCGTAACAGTTGCAATATCGTTGCACTTAGAAGCCCGGTTTACTGTAGAGAGTTATAAAAAATTAAATAGGGGCATACTGTAAGTGTTATACCTTTGCCGGATGCAAAATAAAAAGGGACGTTGTTAGTGCCCCTCTATAAACATTAAGCTTAGTGTTTATCTGTTTATATTTTTTCTGAGTTCAGAAATTTTTTGCTCTGCCAAATAATGCTTGTGCTCTCTTTCTAACTCTTTTATTCTCTCTATTTGCTTGTCAAGTTCTTTAATCTCGTTGTCCAATTCTTCTTTGAATGTATTAAACTCGCTTTTTGCTTGTTGTCTCATTACTTGGATTTCGGGATTTTTAATCAACTTTTCTCGAATGATACCCTTAACATCCATTTGTATAACCATCTCTAAGTCTGCAATACGGTCTTTTAATGCTCTGCGCTTGTTATTGATCGCGTTAGCTGCTATTTCATCAATAACAGTAAAGTAATCTACATTAAGCACTTTTAGTTGATCTTGCAGGGCTCCTATTTCTGCTCTTGCCTCATCTTGTTTCTTTTCCAATGCCGCATAATAGGTTTCTATTTCGTTTAGTCTTTTTAAATATACACTTGCCTTAATCTGTTTCTTTTCGTTTAGTTCTACTTTTGCCATGTTTATTTCCTCTTTCATTGCGTTCTTTCTGAATCGCTTATTAACTTATGCTTATATCTTTTTGACCTCAGTTAGCGATGCCTCTGCATCCATTGATCATTTTATTCGATTTTATTTTTTAATTGACTAGAAGTTTCTTAACCTATAGTTTTTCGAAGTATCTTTGTCAATCTGTATTAGGTACTGATCACCGCACATCTCGAATATTCGACTTCCTAGAGCTTCGTCAATCGCCAGGATTGAGTCAATAAGATGCTCGGATGATATGATAGTTGTTAGTTTGTTATTGTATCGATAGTTTAGTATTTCTAGGGCGATGCTCACATCTGCCTCACTCGGTATTCTCTGATACCCATATTTCCAGAAATCATCGATGTATAGAACATTCACTCGCTTATATTCAAATATTTCCCGGATGTATTCATCTGTATTCATTAACGGTTTTAGTTTAGTGGTCAACTCACGAAAAATCGTGTACTTGGCCGGATATCCTCTTTTCATGAGTTCGCTAGTTACTGAAGTACATAGCATCGTCTTTCCGGCACCAGAATTTCCAAGCATTACAAACCACTTTCCCTTTGATTCTTCAATAAAATGCTCTGCCAAACCTTTAACTTTTTTCTGCCACTCGTTAGTTGTTTCGAAATTATCGAGTGTGTATTTTTCTAGTAACAGAGCAAGTCCACTACGTTCAATCATCCGCTTATCACTTCTGAACTGCATACAATCACAGTCAAGAACAATCTCGTATGTCTCTTCTTCAATCATGTATGTTCCCCGGTTTAAACACTTCGGGCAATCATACCCCTCCAGTGTTCCTGGTCTACTATTATACAGTCTCATTCGACTATAGGTATTTATCGTCGGCTCTTCTGAATTTTTTGGTATCAAGTTCTGAAGTTGATCCTTGACTTGCTGCAATATTCTTCACCTCTTTCTTAGACCACAACATGATAGTTGCATGATGATCTGCATACTCTTTACCTTTCGATTTCATATAAGAGGATAGCCTCTCTACTAAATAATCAAACCCTTTGTTGTTAATGTCCTCGAATTGTTTTTGGGTAAGCTTTACATTCTTGTATTCTCCATATGTCCCAGCTTCTTCTGTTTTGTTTGGTTGTTTGACTTCTTGAATAATTGGTTCACTTGACGAATCGTGGTACGAATCGTGATACGATACATCATTATCATTTACATTAACATTCTGAATATTTTGTTTAATGATTTTTTTAACCGTCTCGTTTAGATTTTTGTAATCACTCAATTTATCAAATACAACTTTTATTAGACTCTTGTCTTTAACCATATTGATTTCTCTTTGTAGAAGACATTCTACAGGTGTCCCTCCCTTTAAAATTGAATACTTCAGATAGTTGATTATGGCAATTTCTTTTGTATCTTTGTTATATAGGATAATATTGTACTTTTTTTCAAACCTTTCAATTAGCACATGAATGACTTCTACAGAATAACCTAACTCAAACGCTGCAATCTTCTCATTGATTTTGTAGATTCCAAGTTGTGTACTGTGTGGATTAGTTAAGAGATAAAGCATAAACAGTTTATCTTCAACAGAGAACATATCAAGTACTTTATCATCAGTCCAGAATGCAGTGTCTATTACTCTTTTAATCATGTCCTCTCCCTCCGTTCTTCACTTGGTTCAATAAACTCACGATAACCAATAACACAATTGACCGATTTAGCACTAACTTCTCTAGAGGTGAATGGATTTTTATCAATTCGCTTAGCCTCACGGAAGATTTTTTGAGCCATAAATTTGTTAGTATTTAGTTGATCTTTAATCATATCAATTGTCACATAGTATTTCATAATCACCTCCCAGGTACTTTATGCCCTATACTAAACTCTTAATCTTCTCCAAATAGATATACTTCGTCGACTTCTAGGAATGTAGCAATCTTTCGTTTATATGCCGGATGGAAAACTCGTCTTCCGTTTATTGCATCATAGATTATTGATGGATGAATTCCAACTTTTAAAGCTAATTGCAATTTCGATATACCTTTTCTTTCTAATTCTAAGATAAGTTTCTCGCTTTTCAATCTTTCACCTCCTTTCATTTGTTAATTGGCTATTGCTTATTAACTGACTATAGTGTATTATGAAATTGTCTATTTATCAAATCTGAATTCATAACTAGACATTGTTTAATAATTATCCAAGAAACCGGTGTTTTGAATGTCAAACACTTCAATGATAGGAGGTAATATGAAGATTGAAAAATTTCTGACAATTGATGAGTTTTTAAAATCAATGTCTACTGAAAAGGATGTTGCGATACCTCATGCACTTAATTGGAATGCAGAGATTGAAGAATTTACCGGACTTACTACAGAAACTATTAAATCTGATGTGAGTTACGATGAGCCGATCTCCTTTAAGAAAGAAAAAATCTTTTTAAAGTTGAGAATTAAAAGTTCTTATCTGACTAAAGTTGAGCAAACTAGAAAAAGAGACAATAATTTTGCTTATGGTGATATTAGTAACCGATTCTTTAGTGTGTTCAAGATAAATTTCGATTCCTCCAAGATTAATGTGACATACAACGATGATAATCTAAGAAGTTTTATTTCACATTTCAGATTTCCTTGTATCTATTACACTCCAAATGGACTTAAACCTCAGCAAGATGACTATGTATATTTTAAGAATGGTGAATTATTTGAACACAATCACTCTGTGGATAATCAGATAAATAGAATTTTTATCTACCCTCTAGAAAAAGATATCGAAAAGTACATCAGTAATTTGGTTGATTTTTATACTACGCTTGTGATTACTGCACTCATCTACCCCACTTTTCAAACTAGTAATACTTTATTGTATGACTTCGAAATGAAAAGATGGAGTCAAATCATCAGCTTTGAATCACTCAATGATTTGATTCTTTACGATTTCAGCCAAGCATTAAGTAAACATGACTTGATACCTTGTAAATCATGTGGGTCGAAATTTATTCAAAATCGAAAACAGATTTATTGTTTAAACTGCAAACCGCTTTCAAGAATGACAAAAAAAGAGTTTGTAGAAAAAGGGATGATGAGTGAAAAAGAAAGAAGAAAGTTCGAACGCAATGCATTGATTAAAAAACTAAATAGAACTTTTGATGAGATAGAAAAGAAAGCAAAAAACAGTAATGCAACAAACAGAAGAAAAGCATTAAATAAGAAACTTGTAGAAGAGGGATTTGAACCAATTAGACAAAAGAGATCAATTAAGTAAACAAATCATTACTTGAAAGGTAGGGAAATATGGCAGTCAGAAAAACTAAGAATGGGTATTATGCTGTTTCTGTTTATGTTAATGATAGTTTAGGAAATCGAGTGCGAATTCAAAGACAAAATCCGGAATGGACTTCGCGTGCGAAAGCAGCTGCGGCTGAAGCAGATATCCTACGGAGTTTCTCCGCAAATATTCCGGTACTTTTTTCAGAGCTTGCATTCCAATACATCGACTATAAGAAAATGACTGTCAAACATTCATCTTGGTATGATATCCAGGCAGTATATGATCACCATATCGCTCCCACTTTTTCAGAAATGAAACTAAGTAAGATTACCCCTGCTCACATCATTCAGTGGCAGAAATCACTTCTGAAGTCTTCCTATAGAGGTAATACTTACTCAAATGCTCAATTGTCAAAAATCCAAAAATATCTTAAAGCTATGTTCTCTTGGGCTTATCAGCATGACATGATTGAAAAAGACCCAACAAAAGCAATGAGGACGGTTAAGCGTGAAGAAATCAAAAATGATGAGCAAGTCTTAATCAATCCAGACGAGTTCAAACAGTTTATTGAAGTAGTTGATAACCCGGTATATAAAACCCTCTACAATGTCCTCTATTACTGCGGTCTAAGACTTGGTGAGGCTATGGCATTGACATTTAAAGATATCGACCTCAAGAATACCACTCTTAAAATCACCAAGACATATAACTTCAAATTTCGAGAAATAACATCACCAAAAACAAAAAATTCAACTCGCATTGTAGAAATGCCTGATATTGTTGTTTCTCACCTTAGGGAGTTATTTAAGCACTATGAGGACAGATATGAGTATGATCTAGATTGTCCGGTGTTTGGCATATTGAGTTATCGTACCATGACAAGACGATTAGATGAGTGGATTGAATTGTCTGAAGTAAAAAGATTCGGTCATCACGATTTAAGACATTCTTCTGTGTCTTTACTGGCAAATGCCGGGTTTAATGACTTCCAAGCTGCTAAAAGAATGGGTCATGACGTCAGAATGTTCAATGAAGTATACGGTCATCTCTTCCCTAACTCTCAAAAAGATATGGCTAAAGCATTGGATAATATTGCGAAAAATAAATAATTTGGTGAATCTTTGGTGAATCTAGGAAAATGACCAACAAAAAACCCACTATTTAGTGGGTATTTTTATAAATGGCGGAGGACATGAGATTCGAACTCACGGAAGCTTGCACTTCGCCACCTTTCCAAGATGGTGCCTTAAACCGCTCGGCCAATCCTCCAGCGCAAGTAC
>PGZW01000013.1 GCA_002841515.1 Firmicutes bacterium HGW-Firmicutes-19
TGATATAATCAGGTGTTAAATTGAGAGCATTCATCATCTCACTTCGAACGATAAAGGGAGTCTTTTTATCATCAATTTTAGGGATCATCAACTCACGATAAATTATGGAGGAATTGTTTATGCAAAATATACAGTCTTTCTCCCTAATATTGTTTTTGGTCAAGTGTTGAGCAAGCATTTCACCGAACTCATCAACTTCACGGACTCCTTGATTGTCAATCCAACTTTCCGGAAACTCAAAGAATAATGTCTTTGAAATACTTATTGGTCCGGATTTTGACTTTGACTTTGATTCGACCATATAGACAAAGCCACTACGAATTTCTAATGATAAAGCCATATTTCATGCCCCCTTCTATTAACCAATCGCACCATACATTGAGAAGATTGGTTGTATTATGGATAATACTATAAACCCAATAACGATACCTAATACAATAATCATGGCTGGTTCAATCATGGAAACCATTCGCTGAATTGCCGAATCTGCCTCATTATCAAAGTAATCTGCTGTAGAATTCAATAACTCGCCCAATGAACCCGATTCTTCGCCAATGTAAATCATTGAAGACAACATTGGGTCAAATGATCCTGTGTTGGCAATTGCCCGAGAAATCAAATCGCCTTGCGAAACCGAAGCCATAACATCCCGAAACATATCTTCCAAATGAGCATTACCCAGAACCTTTGACGTTGTTTCAATCATGTCGAGTGTTTGTACACCACTGGAATACAAGGAAGCAAATGCCCTTGCACATCGGGCGGAATAAATCGTTTGTACCAAACTACCCAATACTGGCATAAAAATCTTAAATTTGTCGAATCGGACTCTGACTGACCTGACTTTCAACGACATTCTTACCCCAACAACCGCAAAAATGATGATTGCAAACAAGATGAGCCAATTTCCTAAGATAAAGTCACTGACTCCTAACATGATTTTTGTGGAAAGAGGAATGTCTGCCGGATTAAACATTGAAGTGATGGATGGCAAAACAAATACCACCAACAATAAGACGACTGTCACCGCTACAACAGCCAAAACAACCGGGTATACACTTGCGCTTTTTATTTTATTAGCAAGCCTTGCCTCTTTCTCATAGTGATCTGACATGCGGGCAAGTGATTTGTCCAATGTGCCACCCAACTCACCCGCCAATATCATATTTAATAGTAAATCCGGAAAGGCACCACGCTGCAATTTCATTGCATCAGAAAGGGAGTTCCCTTTTTGGACCTCTTCGTAAATATTCCTGAAAATTTTCTTCGTCTTTGCATTATCCGCTTTGCTTTGAAGCATATCCAAAGCTTGCATGATCGGGATACCTGAATTAACCATTGTACCTAACTGCCGACAGAAAATAACCAAACTTTTCATCTTCAACTTAGATATGTTATCAGATTCCGACTTTGTTTCCTTGTAGTCTAATAAATACATTTGCTTATTCTTAATAATTTGTACGACTTCCAAATTATTTTCGGCCATTATAACCTCAGAAACAGTCTTCCCTCGATTATCGACAGCGGTTACATAATAACTTTTCATTTTTCCCCTTTCCCCCTATATTTACGGTCCAACTACAACAGCGGTATCTATTTCAATAATATTAGAGAAAAGTATGACCGGATCCTCCGGTTTATTGTTTCCGGTACCAGACGCTGGTGTATAGAACAAATAATCAAACAGTGGTAATGCATTCATTCTTTTGTATATAACTGACGAACTATTCGCAGAAAGTTCAACTACTTTTGCCATGATAGAACCATATAGTGTTGCATTTGACCCTAATACGACATGTGCGATCGGCGCATATATCCAAACCGGAATATCCGGTACTGAACCCGTTGAATTTGATGTGAAGAATAAGTCTCCACCAGCCGTGATAATATAACCCTTAAACGGTACGTTTTGCATATTAACATCAACATTGCCAAACATCAGGCTACCTGTAAAACTGATATTATTCGATATCTGAAACTCTGGATTAAAGCTGGCATCCTCGGTCACTGCTGTCATCATCCCTGTATTCAAGTCCGTTTGCAAAGGAGGAATCTTCCATGTGTCAAGTACAAGAATAAACTTCGTAGGGTCATTTCTTTGTACAATTACATTAGCACCCCAAGGAATGTAGTATTTTGTGCCTAATCTAGCAGTGTTCGTTTCATCTATTTTCCTCATAACCATAACACGACCGGTTCCCTCTACCCTTACGGTTCCAGACGTAGCTATTAGATTACCTACAACCAATTTTTTAACTTGTGTCGCATAACCATAGTTCCCTAAATCTATTCGAATGTTAGCAGAAGTATTAAATGTGGCTAAGTAATATCCTTTTTTCCCAGGAAATCTTCGAAGATCAGGTAAACTTAGAACTCCATTTACAACAAAAACTTCGAGCAACTCTTCTTGCGTCGGAAATGAAGGCATTTGTATGCTTGGGAATATTCTCTTGTCTTCCTCTTTAAATACCATTTTATTAGCAGCAAAACAACCTAATGAATTCCCGGGCAACTGAGTATACGAAGTGGTCGTCAGTATTGTTCCCGGCGCTGTAGCAATGGACCAGATATTATCACAAAACCCGTCACTGATTGCTATGGAGTTACCCGCACCATCAGGATCTTCCTTATTAAGAATCGTTTTCTGGTCTTTGTCTGCTAAATGCAGTAATGGACCCATTTGTATACTCGGTGAATAATTAATTGGCAGTGCTTCACCATTTGTGAATACATCACCACGAATCAACCCGTTATTTGATCTCATCCAAATGGAAGAGCGAGAAATAACCGCCTTATTCATTGTTGAGTCACCCGAACCGTAGGTCAAGTAGATTACTACTTCCACCTCTAATGTTCTGATAACGTCTCTGACATATCCTGTCGAACGCAAAACATAAACATCGGCGTTGGGTAAGTCACCATACTGAAGCGGACCGTCGACATTGACAATAGCAAAATTGCCATCCCCAACATCGACAACTTTGTTTGCATTAATAGCAAACATTGCATCTGCCAGATATTCTTTCAAATCTTCACTACCAGGTGCATAATCGTTCCCCGGATTATACAAATAACTTTCAATTTGAGAGATTCTTGTATTTATTCCTGACTCGGCAACGTAATACGCTTCCGTATGATCATTAGCAGTCAATGCATTTCTCTGATTCACAACAGCCGCAAACATCGCTCCACCGAGCATGATGACCAAAATAAGGAAAATAAGTACGACAGTGATCAGTGCCATACCTTTATTATTTCTAAATGGTCGAATTAGTTTCATAAGGTCAACCTCCTAACTTCCGACGCGAACAAAAATTCGCACTACAACTTCGTTAACCCGGCCGTATCGATCGGCATTGCTTCTTATTGTTAACAGAACAGAGTTATCAGTGACTCGGTATGGTGATACAGTAAATTCAGAAACACCACTGGCAATTACAGCACCATTTCTTTGAACATTGTTCCCCACCAAACAATAAGCAATACTTGATCCGTTTACAGGTGTAATCGTATAGCAACTTCCTGAAATAACCAAATCCTCAACACCGAACACATGACGTCTGGCATCCTTTTCAAACTGTACAGCAACGATTCTTAAGGCTGATTGATTGGCCACCTGTGATTCTTCGTCTTTAAAAAACCCCATTGAATTAGTGACTAACATTGCAATCAAATACGTAAATACTGACAAAACAGCCATAGTGACAATCAATTCAATCAAAGTAAACCCTTTTTTACCTAAAGCGACTTTTGAAGTGCTAAAATTCATTTTCATAATCAACCACCCACTACTGGAACAAAACGCATGAAATTATTGATACTCGCTCTATCCCCGGCATATTCGCCTGTCGTGATTTCGACAGTAACAGTTACAACATGTAATGTAAAAAGTGATGGATCCGGATGATAATCGAACGAAATTTCATATTTGATGTTAGATAACGTCTTCGTACAAATCTCAGCACCTCCAGCTTGCAAATCACAAGTGAATCCCCGGTCAGATTTCATCCACGCAACAATAACCGGCATCGTTGATGTCTTGCCTTTGTTATAGATTTGTTCCAGTTCTTCTTGTGCATAATAATTCGCATCCATAAATTCCTTGGACACATTATTCATCATATTGGTGATTAAAAACGCAGGAAAAACAGTAACCATGACAATAGCAAAAAGAGCCATAGCTACTATTACTTCTACAAGAGTCATTCCTTTGCGATTTCTCATGTTTCACCACACCCTGTCATGAGTTGTCAACCGTCTAATTAAGTACATTGTAATGCAAATGATAATGACTTACAAGATGAAAACCCATTCAAAATACGAAAAAAGAACGGGACAACTGTTTCCTAATGACATTATAGCACCAAACATTCAAAAATATTAAGTGACATTATCACGGAATTGCTTTTTTTGGTTGTTTTTCGGTGCTAAAATAGTGTTGTGTGTTAAAAAATTAACACTGTCCAAACTTTTTCACATATCGTAGAAATCAGGTGACTTTATGAAACAAGTTTATGGATCAGCCGGAATCTTAATGCAAGGAAATCGGATTTGTGCTTTACGTCGCAAGTTCGGTGATTTTGCCGGGTATTACGAATTTCCCGGGGGTAAAGTCGAAGTTGGTGAAACCGCCGAAGAAGCGGTGATCCGGGAATGCAAAGAAGAACTGGATGTTACTGTCAGGGTACTGTCTTTAGTAGAGGTCATTCACCACGATTACCCCGGATTTCACTTAAAGATGCCCTTGTATCTTTGTGAGATCATGGATGGCGAAATGAAGTTGTCTGTTCACGACGATCTTGTCTGGTTGGATGAGTTTAATGTTGAAGGGTTGAATTGGATTGAAGCGACCCGATTATTAGTTCCCAAGATCAAAAATATTGTAATTGAATTACAAACGAAAGAAGGCTAAGCCATGAAAAGAAAAATCGTTATAATTGGCGGTGTTGCCGGTGGGGCAACCGCAGCCGCAAAACTACGTCGCTTAAGCGAACAAGATGATATCATCGTATTTGAAAAAGATGAGTACATCTCCTTTGCCAACTGCGGTCTTCCCTATTACATCGGTGAAGTGATTACCGATCGTAATAAACTACTCGTTCAAACCGTTGAAGGTATGAACAAGCGTTTCAATCTTGACATCCGTAACTTAACGGAAGTCATCAAGATCGACCGCGAGAAAAAGGAAGTACTGGTTAAAAAATCTACCGGTGTTGAATACACGGAAAGTTATGATGTACTGATCTTATCTCCCGGTGCATATCCTATCGTACCTCCGATTCCGGGACTAAAAGAGTCAAACAATATCTTTATATTAAGAAATATCCCGCATACCGATGCTATCTATAACTTCATTAAGCAAAAGCAACCAAAGAAAGCGACCGTTGTCGGTGGTGGTTTCATTGGGGTTGAAATGGCTGAAAATCTGCGTGAACGCGGATTATCGGTAACTCTAATCGACATGGCCGACCAAGTGTTAGCGCCTATTGATTACGAAATGGCTCAAATCGTCCATGAAGAACTGACACGCCATGGTGTAAGATTGATTTTAAAAGATGGAGTCAAATCATTTTTGGATAACGGGAAGTTTGTTGAAACGGCCAGTGGACTTAAAATCGAATCTGACTTGATCATCTTGGCAATCGGCGTCAACGCTGAGACCCGACTTGCTAAAGAAGCCGGTTTGCAAATCGGTGATTTGCGTGCCATTGTCGTTGATGAGCAAATGCGCACCAACGACCCCAACATTTATGCACTGGGTGATGCCATTGAAGTTCGCTCACGCATCAATGGTGCTCAAACCAAAATCCCATTGGCATGGCCGGCCAACCGTCAAGGTGTTGTAGTCGCCAATGCGATTCACGGTATCGAAGATAAATATCCGGGATCGTTAGGAACCGCGGTTGCGAAAGTATTCGACTTGACCGTCGCATCCACCGGCTTTAACGAAAGACTATGCAAATTTTACGGAATGGAATACAAAACCGTTCACGTCAACCGTAACAATCACGCATCTTACTATCCGGGTGCGACTTCCATGATATTGAAGCTGATTTTCTCGCCGACGGATGGAACCATCTATGGAGCACAAGCGATCGGTCAAGAAGGCACGGAGAAGAGGATCGACGTCATCGCTACCGCAATGACCGGAAATCTAAAGGTTCGTGATCTGCCGGATCTAGAATTATCGTACGCCCCACCGTATTCCAGTGCGAAAGATCCGGTCAATATTCTTGGATATGTGGCACTGCATGTACTGGATAACGAAATCCCTTCGATCCAATGGCATCAAATCGATGATGTTGTAAAGAGCGGCGGATATTTGTTAGATGTGCGGACTCCGTTGGAATTTGATTTGGGACATATTCCGGGATCGGTTAATGTTGAACTCGATGAGTTAAGAAACAATCTTGACAGACTGCCTTCGAAAGAAACACCGATTTTTGTGACCTGCCAAGTCGGACACCGCGGATATCTCGCTGTCCGCATCTTGCAGGAAAACGGCTTTACCCATGTGTTCAACGTGGATGGCGGCTATCGTTTGTATGAAGTTGCCACTCATGATTTCAATAATCCGATGGGCATTACCGGTGCTGCGGAAGCAGAGCATGTCGATGAACAAGTCATTACGGCACTTCCGGACACCAACATGGAAGTCATCCGTGTCGATGCCTGCGGATTACAATGTCCAGGTCCTATCCTTGAAACGTATAAAGCCATGGAAAAAATGTTGCCCAATCAGTTGCTTCGCATCGAAGCCAGTGACTTTGGTTTCTACTCCGATGTTTCCAAGTGGGCTGAGAAGACCGGCAATACGGTCGTCGATTTGAAAATGGATGGCAAGAAAGTTCTTGCTACCTTGAAAAAAGGACATGAAAAAGCTTCTTCACCACTGAGTGTTTCCAGAGAAAATGCGACCATCGTCCTATTCTCCGGAGAACTCGACAAAGCCTTGGCCGCCATGGTCATTGCTAACGGTGCTGCCGCGATGGGCAAGAAAGTCAGTATCTTCTGTACCTTTTGGGGTCTCAATGCTTTGCGCAAAGATCAGTCGGTCAACGTTGAGAAAACCTTTATTGAAAATATGTTTGGTATGATGATGCCTCGGGGTGCTGAGAAGTTACCGTTGTCGAGAATGCAGATGGGTGGTGCGGGTAAAGCCATGATGATGAAGGTCATGAAAGACAAAAATGTCGACTCACTGCCAAGCCTGATGAAACAAGCTCGGGAAATGGGGGTTTCGTTTATCGCCTGTACGATGAGCATGGATGTTCTGGGAATCAAACGCGAAGAACTGATTGATGGAATCGAATTTGGCGGAGTAGCTACCTACTTAGCCGAAAGCGAAGACGCCGGTCTGACATTGTTTATCTAAGAAAGCCACACGGCTTTCTTTTTTTCATGTGAGTTGAAATTCGTTTGTGAAAAGGTTAGAATTGCTATAAGAAGATTTTGGATCATAACTATAAAAATGGGGGTTTTTATGAAAAACCAAAAGGGATTCACACTCATAGAAATACTTGTCGTCATTTTAATCATTTCAATATTGGCAGCGATCCTCCTTCCCAGGCTAATGGATATTACCCGCTTAGCCAATGAGACTGTCGATAAAACCAAGTTACACAATCTCAATTTGGCTACATCCATATATCGTTCAGAAAAGGAGACGGAAGGTACGGATATCTTTGATGGTATCAGCACCGATCTTCTTCGCATGAACAAACTCGTCACAGAAGGATACCTGCAAGATATCCTTATTCCAAGACTTATCGAACATGAATTTGTCTGGGATATTACCGATCAGGCATGGGAGATTGAAGTAAATGACTGAAGAAAAAATGGATTTTACGAGCATTTTGGGTCAAATGACCAATGAAGAAAAGGCACAGTTGGGCAGCGGTGCTGACTTTTGGCATACTCAATCCAACACGCGTTTGGGTATCCCTTCCATCATGATGACCGATGGTCCTCACGGATTGCGTAAGCAAAAAGAACAGGGCGATCACATTGGCATCAATCAAAGCTACCCGGCCACTTGTTTCCCTACCGCCGCGACGACTGCAAACAGTTGGGACAAAGAACTGATTGGATGGATGGGTGAAGCCTTGGCAAAAGAGTGTCACAGCCAACATGTTTCTGTTTTATTAGGTCCTGGCATCAATATTAAACGTTCACCCCTGTGCGGACGAAATTTTGAGTATTTCAGTGAGGATCCCTTTTTAACGGGAGAACTTGCGAGTTCACTGGTTTCATCCATTGAGAGAAACGGTATCGGTACATCACTCAAACATTTCGCCGCCAATAGTCAGGAATATAACCGAATGATCAGTGATTCTATCGTCGATATGCGTGCATTACACGAAATTTATTTAAGTACTTTTGAGAAAGTTGTCAAACAAGCCAAACCTGCGACCATTATGGCCGCTTACAATAAACTAAATGGTGTGTACTGTTGTGAGAACACCTGGTTATTAGGAGATATACTGCGTAAACAATGGGGATTCTCGGGAGTTGTCGTTTCTGACTGGGGAGCCACCAATGATCGAATAAAGAGCATCAATGCCGGCATGGATTTGGAAATGCCCGGCAATGCCAGGGATAATGACAAGAAGGTTTCGGATGCACTTGATCAAGGACAACTGAATCCAAATATCGCCGATGCTTCGCTATCGCGTTTGTTATCGCTTATACAATCTCATCCCACGGATGGATTACCATTTGATGAAGAGATTCATCATCAGCTTGCCCGAAAAATCGCGTCGCAGTCGTTTGTTCTGTTGAAAAATAATGGCATACTGCCACTTAATGATAAAGAAGGTATTTTGATTGTCGGAGATATGGCCAAACATCCGCGCTATCAGGGATCAGGATCTTCATTGATTTCACCAACCAAACTGCCATCTTTGACGGATGTTTTTGATAGCGAACAAATTCCATATACTTATACTCGCGGATATGAGCAAGATTCTAAAAGTGATGAAGCATTACTTGTCGAGACATTGGATCTGGCAAAAAAAGCCAATGTCGTTCTCATCATGGCTGGACTGCCTGAAACCTATGAATCCGAAGGATTTGACCGACAGCACATGGATATGCCTAGAAGCCATAATGAACTCATTAAGAGAATCGTTGAGGTCAATAAAAATACCGTGGTAATATTATCCGCCGGTTCACCGGTCACGATGCCTTGGCTAGGTTCGGTATGTGCTGTGTTACATACATATCTTGGCGGTCAGGCCGGAAGTGAAGCCATCGTGGATGTACTTTTTGGACATGTGAATCCCAGCGGAAAACTTGCGGAAAGTTACCCAAAAGACATCAAAGATACACCCTGCTACTCAACTTTTGCGCAGCCGGGACGAAATGCCTGTTATAAAGAAAGCATTTATGTCGGGTATCGTTATTATGATACTTTCAATGTTGACGTTCTTTTCCCCTTTGGTTTTGGATTGAGTTATACGACTTTCAGTTACAGTGATATAAAAGTCGAGGGTGAATTCCCGGAAGTTACCGTTTCATTTGTAATCAAAAATACTGGGAAGGTGTCGGGAAGTGAAGTGGCTCAGTTGTATATTCATCACAAAGATCCGACGATATTCAAAGCAAAGCGTGAGTTGAAGGGATTTGAAAAAGTTCATTTAGAACCCCATGAAAGCAAAACTGTCACTCTCTCACTTTCCCAACGAAGCTTTAGTTACTTTAACACCGATGTCAACACTTGGGTCATTGAAAATGGCGAATATGAAATTCAAGTCGGCTCATCACTAAATGATATCCACCTGAAAGAATCCGTGATATTCGATAAAAATATCGTCGATATCCCGGTGAACTGCCAGTCACAGTTTATTTCGGATTATTATAAAAGGCTTCATCCGATATCGATTAGTGATGGTAACTTTACTCAACTCACCGGCATACCGATTCCCTTTGCGTTTAAACGAAAAGAAGAACCCTTTACCATTAACTCAACAATTACGGAATTGTCTGAGGTGTGGGTTGGAAGGCTGTTAGCATCGGTTGCATTAAAACAGTCGAAAAAAACGATGCCATCCGCAGTCAATGATGAGAAAATCATGAAAATGGTGACAGCCGGCGTCATGGAATCGCCTTTACGATCTTTAGTGTCCATGAGCAATGGCGCACTATCAACCAATGTTGTTCAGTGGATACTGAAAATTGCAAATATGGGTAAGAAAAACACTCGATGATTGAGTGTTTTGATTTATGGCCATAGTTTGATTTCTATGATATCTGCTTCCAAACACTTCCCATTATCACTAAACTCTACTTTTTTCGGATAACCCTCATACTCAACGATCGCATTGGTATCGATGTTCCGAACGACAATATACCCCGTCCAAGATTTCAAATTATCATCTTTGAAAAATGGAGTATCCCAATATTGAAATGATCGCGCCATCCGACCGATACGAAACATACTTATCCCATTACTTACACTATCATCTGGTCTGTGAATCGATACTTCAAAAGCACTTTCTGAAGGCGGCGTATCAAAGGTCAACTTAATGACAAATGTCGCATCCGGAAATGTCAGAGATAGTACACCCATGGGATAAGCATCATACACATCAACTTTCATTGATTCTTTGTACACTCCATACTTCACCGAAGTATTGGTGTTTTCATCTTTGTTCTCAACAAAATCAATTGCTATTGGATCGTTGAGGGGATTACGCAAATATATATCTTCCTTTGAAGTTACATAAATATGCAATTTCTCATTATTACTTGTCGCATCTTCTATGTACCAATCCAAATCCCAATTAAAATCAGAGTCTATCACAACTTTTCTGGACACTGTTTCAAACGGTCCATAATATCCGCTTTGTGTTGCCTTTCCAGGTTCTGACTCAAGTATTCCTGGTCGCATTAAGTAAACCAAATACTCCTCACGATCCGACACTTCCCCAGTGACATTCAAGTCAATCGTAAAAGATGAAAGCAATTCCATCTTTTCATCATCATCGGGATCTTTATCATTATTGCCTGAAGATCCGCAACCTACCAGAAAAAACACCAATATGATTGCAATTATTTTTTTCATGTTATCCTCCATGATGTAAATCATATCACAAATTTGTCACCTTTTGTCAACAAAAAAATCGGAGATGTTCCGACTTTTTATAAATCATCCTGAGCGTTATCGCCCGCAACTTTAACTTTGACAATTCCTTCCAATGAACTGATTTTCGTCAACAGTCGGTAATACTTATCCATATTTTTCTGACGAGGACTTACGATCAATAAAATATAATGAATCTTCTCATTGTCCATCACATCGCTGCCGATATATTGAACATCCTCTACAAATATATCTTGTTGAAGGGCTAAACTTCGGAAAATATCGAGATCTGCCAGTTTCGTTTGAATAAACAACCGCTTGGTTTCAACCCGATTGACCCACTCACTTTCCAAACGCGTCGCAAAGCGCAACAACACATACACTAGAACCGTTGTAAGGATCGCACCGTAATAAAAGCCGATCCCCGAAGCAATGCCGATGGTACCCACACCCCAAAGACTTGCGGCTGTCGTCAGTCCTTTGACCGACCCACGGCCCTGAATAATCGTTCCTGCACCTAAAAAACCGATGCCGCTAATGATCTGCGCACCCAGCCGTGCCGGATCAGGCATTGCACCCAAAGGCAGATAGCGAAAAAATATAAATTCTGATGTGAGCATGACCAATGCGGACGCCGTACCGACCAAGGCATGGGTACGCAATCCAGCCGCCCGGCTTTTGCTTGCCCGTTCAAATCCGATCAATCCCGACAACACCATAGCCAACGCTAAGCGCGCGGCCTGTTCTAAATAGATTTCCATCCAATCATCCTACTTTCTACTTTCTGATATCTTCTAAGCGAAATACGGTTTTATCCAAAGGTAACCGCAACGTCGCATGACGATCCGGACTTTTTAATGGCACATTGGGCTTACCAATGGCAAGCAAGTGAAATGGATGCCATGATGAAGGCAAGTTAAATAAAGCTTTTACTTTTTCCGGCTTGAAATAATCAACCCAAACAGCACCCAAACCGACATCGGCAGCCGCAAGGGTCATGTGCGTCATTACGACAGCCGTATCAATCGGCCCCGTATCAAAATTATCAAACGAACGCTTCCATGTGGCATCCTGATCGGCACAAATCAACAAAGCCAAGGGTGCCCCATAAATCTGCGCAACTTCACTCAGTAAACGTAAATCTTCTTTTTCATCAATGATCACAATGCGCTGACTCTGCGAATTCGCAGCCGTGGGGGCTACGCGGCCAGCCTCAAGAATCACGGCAAGCAACGCCGGATCCACCGGCTCCTTCGTAAAGGAACGTACTGAACACCGCTTTTTAGCGAGATCGAGAAATGTCATTTTATTCACCTCTTCTTCAACGTTATCTACTCAGAGTTTATCATATTTACACGCAAAATGCACAATAACCTCAAATGAACAAATTCCTCCTTGCAATTAATTTCGCTTTTTAATATGATAAAAAAACGGAGGCGATACCTATGAACAAAAAACTCAGCGTAACCGGATTGGCATGGCCAATATTCATTGAAATCGCCTTATTTATGGTGATGGGAAACATCGATGTCATCATGCTTTCCCGATACAGCCAAAATGCGGTTGCCGCTGTGGGTAACGCCAATCAGATCCTCTCTTTGACCGGATTGATATTCAGCGTCATAACCGCAGCTACGGGGATTTTGTTTGCTCAGCATCTTGGCGCAAAGAATCATGATCAGCTCAACGTCATCGCTTCAACATCCTTATTTGGCAACCTGATTTTCTCCATGATCATCAGTGCATTCATCATGATGTTTTCCCGACAGATTTTAATTCTTATCAACGTACCCGCCGATCTTATTCCCATATCCCTCGAATACATGATGATCGTCGGCGGTTTGATATTTATCTTCTCACTAAGCATGACCTTGACATCCATGATTAAGAGTTCCGGAAATACCAAACCCGTCATGTTTATGGCATTGCTAATGAATATTTTGAACATCATCGGAAATTATATCTTCCTGTTTGGACCCTTTGGAATGCCGATCTTAGGCGTTGCGGGTGTAGCGATTTCCACGGCTTTCGCCCGTACCGTCGCATTTGTCTTCTATTTCTACTATGTCAAAAAAGTACTCAATGTACATATATCACTCAAACATCTTAATCCCTTCCCTAAAGAACTAGTCAAGAAAATGTTGCACATCGGAATTCCCAGTGCGCTTGAACCTATATCTTATCAGATGTCCCAAGTCGTGATTTTCAGTATCATCAATACATTGGGCATATGGGTCATTAATACGCGCATGTACGTTCAGACCATGGTCATGTTCGTCTATCTGGCTGTACTTGCAATTTCCCAGGCATCCCAAATCATGGTCGGACATATGGTCGGCGCAAATCAGGAAGATGATGTCAAAAGAGTCGTCTATAAGAATCTGCGTATCTCATTAGCCATTACCCTGTCGATGTCCATCCTATTAGCCATCTTCAATCGATATATCATTACGATTTTTACCGATGATACACGAATCATCGAACTGGCCGCTACAATATTTATCATCGATATTTTCGTAGAAATCGGCCGTGTATTTAATCTGGTGCTCATCAGCAGTGCCAAGGGGGCCGGCGATGTCCGCTATCCAGCCTATATCGGAATCGCATCGATGTGGATCGTGTGCGTCGGACTTTCCTTTTTACTTGTCCGATGGCTCGGATTGGGCTTGGCGGGAATATGGATCGCCTTAGCGAGTGATGAAGCTCTTCGTTCGGGATTGATGCTGCATCGATGGCAATCCGATCGCTGGAAAGGTCGAAAGTTCGTATAAAAAGTCGCGCGAGCGACTTTTTAAAACTGATATTTATCTTTGATGAAGAGATCCAGTGTTGCCTCTACCACATCGACATCGTAGAGAGTTCCCTGCTTTTCTTTGATTTCAAACAAAGCCGAATCCAAACCCAATGCCGGACGGTACGGACGATGCGAAGAAATTGACTCAACGACATCCGCAACACACAGTATCTTCGCCTCGATCATGATGTCATCACCGGATATGCCATAGGGATAACCACTGCCATTGATCTTCTCATGATGTTGTAACACGATATCCGCAATCGGCCAGGGAAAGTCGATCTTCTTCAAAATCTGATATCCCAACGACGGATGGGTTTTTATCAGTGAATACTCAATTTCCGTCAAGCGGCCTGGTTTGTTTAAAATCTGTGCCGGAATATAAAATTTTCCTAAGTCATGCAACAAGGATGCCAGATAAACCGAATGTTCGACATCATATCCCAAATTCATTTTTCTTGCGATAGCTCTTGCCAGTTCCCCGGTACGGCTTTGATGACCTGAGGTATATGGGTCAGATATTTCAACGATCGAAGAAAATGCTTCTACGGTCTGCATAAAGATTTTTTCCATTTGGTGAATGTCACTTAGTGCCCGATCCTCCTTGATTTTCCTAGCCAGGACCAATGAAAAGGTCTGACATATCTGTTCAATCTGATCAAACACTTCCTTTACCATCTTATTCTCAGCGGTCCACAGGAATCCTGCCAAACCAATCAAACGTCCTTCACTGCGCAACGGCAGAACCAGTTGGTAGATGATATCTTCAAAGAATTCAGTCTGAACTGAACCATTGATGATATAACCATCCTCAAGCTCATTGATGATGACCTTCTCAAATATCGGAAACTCTTTCTTTCCGCTTGTGCGCATCCAAAGATACTGATGCAATTGATCTTCAAGTAAATGAACATTGATTTGTGCAGCGTTAAGGCATTGACCGAATTCTGCCAGACTGTTATCCATGACATTATTAAGTTCGACACAAGAAGCACTTAATAAATTGTTTTTTATGCGCTCGCACACTTGTTTCATATTTCCACCCTTTTCACAACTCATTACTATTATTCTAAATGTTTACATTCAATTGTGCAACCATAGAAAAAAAGGGAAAACCCCTTCGTCCTTAATAATAATCAACTCTCAGAGAATCTGAATCCATCCATATCAAACAATTCTAAACATGCAGTTACAACTTTTGAGTCATAAGTTACTCCTTTGTTATTGCGTATTTCGTTTAGTGCAGCATGTATACCTAAAGAAGGACGATATGGTCGATGAGATGACATGGATTCAACCACGTCAGCCACTGCCAGTATTCGAGCTTCAAACAATATTTCATTGCCAATTAACCCATATGGATACCCTGAGCCATCGATACGCTCATGATGTTGAATTACGATATCAGCAACCGGCCACGGAAATTCAATTTTCTTTAATACTTGATATCCCAGACTCGGATGAGTTTTAATCATTGAAAACTCAATTTCCGACAATTTTCCAGGTTTATTTAATATCTGTGAAGGAATATAGAACTTACCCAAATCATGCAACAACGAAGAGTAATGAAGAACCTTCTTGCTTTCCTCTCCCATACCCAATTTATGCGCTATTGCTACGGCTAGTTCAGCCGTGCGGTTTTGATGACCCGATGTATACGGGTCATTAATTTCAACAATAGATGCAAAAGCTCCGATGGTTTGTTCTAGCAACATATTCGTCCTATTAATATTATTTAGAAGCAACTGCTCATTTTTCAGACGAACAAGCGCGGCAGTATATATTTCCGCCAAGACAATGATCATGTCCACTTCAACTTTCCAATGTTTATGCGACCTGACCGAATCAAATCCTAAAAATCCAATCAATTCTCCTTCGAAAATAAGAGGAACAATCAAAATCGAAAGAATGCCCTGCATTTTTAGTATTTCTCTCTCAACTGATTGTTCTTCAGTCATCGAACTTACATCATAAATATTTATAAACTGGTCTTTTCGCATGATGTTCATTGACCATGCAAACACAGAACTGTCAAGGTTTTGCAACATGCTAATTTCTGGTTCAATTCCTTCATCACACCATTCGTAAATATTACTCAAAATTGATTTCTTTTCATCTTGCGAAAAAATGTAAACTCGATCAACTTTCGTGGCCTCACCAATAAGTCTTAAACTTTCATCGATCTTATCAGACAAACAGTCAATATTCGCACGTAAAAAGGTTCTTGCGATTGTTGACACAACGTTTTGAATTTCCGTCAAACGCTTAACAGATGAACTCAAACGAACAAAATTGTTTTTGACACAACGTATGATGCTATCGGTAGAGTTGGAATCTGCAGGAGTGACCAGATCGAAATTCAAAAGTTGTGTTATGTTGTGATTGACTACCTTATAACCCAAAAAATCGCCATTTGACGTAAACAACGGAGTTCCATTCGACATAAAAGTATATCTTTTGCCATCTTTTGTTTTCAAAGTGTTCTGAAGACCATGAAAAGGCTGTCTGTTTTGATAGAATATGGAGAAACGGCTCATCATTGACTCTGCATCTTCTACATCCATAAAATTTACCCGCTTATGACCGATCATTTCTGGTAACGAATAGCCCAACAACTCAGAAGTGCCTGGCGATACAAACTGAAAAAAACCGTTTCGATCAGTAACTACCATGAAATCGTATCCTTCTTCTAAATTTTCATCAGAGCTCCAGTAAGATATGTTGTCCAAATGTTCTTGGCACAAATCATTGTCATTTAGAAAAATGGATGTCGAAACACCTAAAACCTTGCCATTCTGAACCCAAGGAGCCCGCCTGAAAAGAAAATCATTCTTAATTTCACCGATGTTCACTTTATGCCTTGCATAGGATGGTTTACGTGTTTTTAAAACGATTTCATGATACTCCCACATATCATGAGTAAGCTCTTCTTCGAATATATTACTTACTGTGTGAACTTTTTTCATTGGGCTTAAACTGAAAAACTGATGGAAAGTCGAATTAGTTTCAACAAGAACTCCATCCTTATCACATAAGTAGTGAATTGTTTGATCTGATAACCGTTCATTTATATACATACTTGTCCCCTTTTCCGAAAGTACAATGAATGTATTATATCATCAAAAGTAATAATAACAATGACTATTACTTATTTAACCAGATCGTCATTATTTGCAATATTACCCTGAAATCGAATGACAAGGCATGTCAAAAAAAAGGGCTATTGCCCTTTTTCCTGTATGACCACGGATAACCGCGGAATGATTTGTTTTTTACGCGAAACGACATGTTCAATCAGGATGTCTTCTCCATTGACCAACGTCGGATACGCCTCTTCAACGATCCACTTATCCTTACCGGCATAATACATGACCGATCCGTTTTTCTCTATGCTTGTAAAGATCATTAAGAGCAGATCAAGTTTCTTCTCAACACAATAATTCTCCATCGTCAGAAGCAGTTGTTCCTTGATATCTTTGACTTCATCCAAGAAGTAAAGATTCATCTGACCCAGCATTAACTTCATATTGGAAATCGAATATTCCTTGAGGTCATGCTCGATGATCGATGTCAAGTCGCGATCTTTCAGACTTGAACCCATAGAGAACAACTCCTTCGCAAATGCTTCGGTATCGATGCTTGCCTTTGCGGCTAAACGCTTCGCTAAAGCAACATCGACGGGCGTAGTCGTTGGTGAATTAAAGTTCAACGTATCGGAAATCACTGCGCCTAACAGCAATCCCGACATCTTCGCATCGAGCTCAACATCGTTTTCCTCATACATCAAAGCAACGATGGTCGAAGTAGAGCCTACCAGCTGATTTCTAAACATAATAGGTTTGCTGGTTTGAATCCCACCGATACGGTGATGATCGATGATTTCCACGATATCCGCCATTTCAACGTTTTCAACGCTTTGCGAAGATTCATTGTGATCCAATAATATCAGACTCTTATTTTTACTGTTCAATAAGTGATAGCGGGAGACTAAACCAAATACACGTTTCTTATCATCCACCACCGGATACGAACGATAACGTGACTTAACGATTTTTTTGCTCACATTATCCACATATTCCAACTTATTAAATGAGATTGGATCAACCGTCATAACGTACTTAATGGGTGAAGAGTAGAACAAGTACCGTGATGTGTTCAAGGTTCCATGACCGGAAATAATAACGGCACATCCTGTTTCACGCGCCTTCATTACAACAACACTGGCCACCGTATTGGCCCAAACGACAATTAAACAACCCGCACCTTTTTCCATGGCTTCAATTTGAGCGGTCGTGTCATTGCCTACAATAACGATACGATCCGTCAGTTCATAGTTATCCAGCTTGTTTGCGGCAATGGCAACAATGGAAACTTTGCCATTCATACGCAAGTTTTCCGGTGTATATATCAGCTTCCCTTTGATCGTCTTTGCAATGTATTCAATGGGTGTATTCTGAAGCAAATCGATGCTCTTCGCCGTATCGCCCATCGCGACCCGCGAAATATTGGAATTGGTAATCATGCCCAACAATTGACCCTTTTCATTCACAACCGTCAACGCTTGCTTATTCTGTTGTTCCAACAGATTATACGCTTCTAAAATCGTCGTTTCCGGCGAAACCGATACAGCTTCATCCATCTCAATTTCATGAAGCTGACTGCGCGCATCATCCAAATACATCGGCTTACTGAATCCAAACTTCTTCAGTAAATACTCCGTTTCCAAGTTAATATCACCCAAGCGGCAGGCAATCGCATTGACACCCAACTTCTGCTTCAATGCCGCATACCCGATGACCGAACAAATCGAGTCCGAATCTGGGTGTTTATGGCCGGTTACATACACGACATCATTGCTTTCCATCATTCTTGACATAACATCACTCCTCACTGTTGACTATATTGTAAGCGATTGAACGGTTTTTTTCATCAACAAAAACACGAATGTCATCATCGATGATTGCCACACTCGAAATACAACTCATTTGGTTGAATTTAACAAGTAAATCTTTCATTCGTTGCCTTCGGCAAGTTGTCGAAGCATATTGACTTGATTGTCCTGACCCAAAACGATCATGGTATCTCCATAAGACAGATTCTCATCGGATGATGGATTAAAAATCAATTTGTTAGTGTTGGCTTTGCGTAGTGCCAAAACGATCAAGCCTGTTTTCTCCGGAATTCGTGCATCTTTTAAGATGACTCCATTTAAAACCGATGTCTGTTGGATCACCACTTCTTCCAAATCAAATTCAACTTCTCCAGCCATCGTAATCGCATCTAAAAACGAAATGATCGACGGTCGAACAAGAGATGCCGCTAATCGGCGCCCCCCAATTTCATTGGGTGAAATGGTGTTATTTGCTCCTGCTTTTCGCAGTTTCTCATCCGATCCCTTTTCAATAGCCTTAGCGACAATATACAAATCGGGATTCATCCCCCGTGCCGTCAATACAGTATAAACATTAAAACTGTCTCTCGACAGTGAAGCAATCAATCCCTTGGCCTTATGGATTTGTGCCTTTGCCAAAACCTCTTCCTGAGTAGCATTTCCGATAAAAGCCAAAATCCCATGTGCATTCAAGTTGGCAATGATTTCTTCGTTGTTATCGATGACAATGAACGGGACTTTTTTTGAAGTCAAGTATTCAATCACTGAACTTCCAGTCTCACCACATCCACAGACAATATAATGATTATCTAACTTTTCAATAGAATTCTCCATTTTTCTTCTCCTTATAGCAGCCATCACATTGCTTTCAAACAATAAACTTGCGATATTGGTCAGTAAATAACCGACTGTTCCCAAACTTACCAAAATCAGAACGACTGAAAAAAGTTTCGCACTCGCTGTCATAGGCGCAACCTCTTGATATCCAACAGTCGAAATCGTAATAATGGTCATGTACAAGGCATCGATCCAAGAAACAGAAAGAAAACTCCGGTATCCCAACATGCCTGCCAATACCAGCAATAACAAAATGAACAGCGATATAGCGATTCGTTTTCCGAAAATCATTCTCATCGCCCCCTTGCAACCATTATAACAAAAAAAGCACCGTCTTTACGACGATGCTTAACAACTATTCCTTAACTGCGTTAGCCGCAATATGCATGACATCCCACGTAGAGGCAAATGGCGGAGCATATCCAAAGTCCAGCCCGCCAAACTCACTGGCTGTCATTTTCGTTGAAATAGCAACCACAAACGGATTGACTCTCAGTGCAGTCCCCACTGCACCCATCAGTTGAGCCCCAAGGATTACTTTTGAATGCTTGTCTACGACCAGTTTGATCGTAACTTTTCCATGTCCCGGATAATAATGGGCGTGATTGCCTGCCGTGATTGTAACCGACTCAATTTCACCGTCATAATCCGTAGCTTCACTTTCTCCGATACCGGTTTTCGCCAGCTCTAAATCCAAGATTTTGATCATGGCACTCCCTAACGCCTGTGTATATGATTTGTCTTTGCCCGCAAAAATCTCCGCAATCAGCTTTCCCTGTTTATTGGCATTGGTTGCCAAAGGAATATATTTGACCTTTCCTGTCACCCGATGGTTAACAGTTGCACAATCTCCCGCCGCATAAACATCCGGCAGATTGGTACGCATTTGATCATCGATTATGATCGCTCCGTTACCCACCATCTTGATCCCTGAATCTTTTAGAAATGCGGTGCTTGGACGTACCCCGACCGCAAACACGACTAACTGAGCTACTTTGCTTCCTTTATCGGTAATGACCAACAGTCCGTCCTTATCTTCCTGAATTTCTGTGACTGTTTCTTCCAAACGTAGATCAACGCCGCTGGTCCTTAAGTAATCTGCCACTTGTTCACTGAACTCCCGGTCAAACACAGTCAATACCCGATCCAAACGCTCGATCACAGTGACTTTCTTGTTTTGATGGACAAAAGCTTCAACCAGTTCCAAACCGATATATCCACCACCGACAATGACGATTGAAGTTGCTTTTTCAAGTGCACTGCGCATCTGAAGCGCATCATCCAATGATTTCAGTACGAATACACCCGGCAAGTCCTTCCCTGCTATCGGCGGCACGATTGGAGATGCTCCGGTAGTAATAATCAGACGATCATAACTTTCCTGAATGACCCCTGCTTCATTTTCTACATCAATGGTTTTATTCACCGCATCCAATCCGATGACATTGTGTCCCAAACGGACATCGATTCCAGATTTTTTAAACTGATCCACAGTACGGATCCTTAACTTATTGATATCATCGTTTTCCCCGGATACATAATACGGCAAGCCACATCCCGCATAAGACACTTCCTGCGTCTTCTCGAAAACGATGACCTGCGCTTCCGGCATCTCTCTGCTCAATTTCGCAGCTGCACTCATGCCCGCCGCTACTCCTCCAATAATAATGATTTTCATACGTGTTCACCTCATTTTCATTCTACCAAATATAAAAAGCATTTGCGCTGTTATTGACTAAATGTTCGTTCAATGTGACAATGTTAAAAACGGAGCACACTTATGGAACTACATGAACTGATTGAATATATCAAAGTATTTTGCGAAGATCGGGATTGGGATCAATATCATAACCCCAAAGACCTTGCGATTGGCATCTCGACCGAAGCTGCCGAACTATTGGATTTATTTCGATTCAAAAACGGCGAGGAAATCCAAGAAACCATGATTAGTAAAAAAGAGCACATCGAAGATGAACTGGCGGATGTTCTGTTTTTTGTATTACGATTTGCCCAAACCAACAGTATCGATTTAAGCAAGGCACTCACCCATAAAATGGAAAAGAATGCCTTAAAGTATCCCGTTGACAAAGTAAAAGGGAACAATAAAAAATATAACGAGTACTAAAAAAGAAGGCACAAGCCTTCTTATTCGTTGATTAGTCGTGCATGGATAATGATGCGACCATTTTCAATACTGTAATCACAGGAAACCAATGTCAATATCTGAGTGACATCACTCATATCTACATCAATTTTATATCTCGAGCGGCCTTTGTATAGTTGAATCAATTGTGTCAAGCTTTCATTGTTTGCTGGAACCTTCATCCCGGAAACCGTAGCTTCGGCAACATAAACCGAGAAAATCTCATAACGGCGAATCCCTTGAAGCGTTCTTATTTCAATGATTTCCTTCCCCGGTAAATAACTCGCTTTTTTATATCTGTCCAAAAATCCGAACATGGCATCATTTTTCATCGCATGACCATAAATCATGATATGTTTGTCCGAAAAATCCTTAGCATTGCGATAATCCATAAAAATCGAGCCGTATTTACTGCGCTCTTTATAAAAATTATGCGTCAGATAATAGGCATTGTTCGTCCCTTTTACCGTAGGGTAATCTATTTCTGTACCGGCAATTGAAATCCATCCGGCATAGTCCTTGTTGATTTTTAAAAACTGTTGATTGAATTCCGCATAATAATCACGGGTCGTATCCGTATCAGTCATTGGAGGTATGAATGTATTGTTGATTTCGATAAGTTCTTCTTTTTGTTCTTTGAATTGAGTAAACTCCCAATATTCGAAGCCCAAAAGACCGACAGATGTCAGTATGAGTAAAATAGCGATAACTCGAACTACTTTTCGGATATTCACAAAATCACCTTCGTTCTAGGGCAAATATAGCCATCCGCCCATCGCGGCATCCATCCACTCACTGCTAGGAACGATCACCCATTGGATACCCACCAGATTCACCCTGACAGAAACTGCCCTGGTAATCAATGGAATGTCCGGATTGTACATCGCCGAAGCAAACGCCTGAGCAAGCAAAGGATCCTTCAATATATCTTCTACGGTATCCGTAGATAATTCATGTTGTTGTTTGACTCTGTTGAAAACTTCAGAAACATCGCGGTTGGTAATCCAACAGTTAACAATATAATACCCATTTTGCCTTTTATAATCAAATACTTCGACTGAAAGATTACGGGCAAACGCTTCCTCGATTCCTCTGTCACCAACCGTGAATATTGCCATTACCCGTAAATAATCAGCTTCTGAAAAATAGTTTACGGCAACCCCATAGTCCTTTTTAACAATTGACTCAATGCCGTTTTTGGCGGCTTGATCTGCTCTCTCCCAATTTGACCAAGCATAAAAACCCAGTCCAGCAAAGACAACAACAACGATTAAAATCAGCCCAGTCAGTTTCTTCATGGTCGACCCATCCATTCTATTCATATGCAATATACGTTGACATTTTGAAAAATGCAAGCAAAATCTTATAAAACCTCAGCTAAAGAAACTGAACATTGTGTCAATCGCTCAATCACATTGTCACACCATGTATCGAATTCAGGTTCTTCCACTTGAAGTGCCGGATTGCTTTCGACATTATCCAAATATAACTCAATTCCTTTTTTCAGTGGAACGGTCCGTGGGATTTCCTTGATTACTGATTTGATTTTTGAATTATCGAAAATCACCGAATATTGCTTGTCCCCAACGATCGTAGACACAAAGTCATATTTCTGACTTAATGCCAAAACTGAAGAAGGGATATATACCGGTCTTAGTTCAACACGATAGTAATCGGCAACCATCTGGTAAATATGGTTCCAACTCAAAGATTCTTCGCTTGTCAGCTGATAAACTTCGCCCAAGGTTTCCTTTTTCAAAAAAATCTGGACGATACCTAATGCAAAATCTTTACTGTGCATGCTGGCCCAAACAGAAGTACCGTCACCATGGATCAGAACCTTTTTACCGCGTTTGATCCGTTGAATGATCGGATAAATCTCTTTCCCCTTCACACTTACCGGAATGCGGTTTTCATCGTACGTCTGCGAGGGGCGGATGATCGTGACCGGAAAGTTCTCTTGATGATATGCTTCCAACAATCTTTCCTCTGATGCTTGCTTGTTGCGGCCATACATACTGAATGGATTGTTTTTCTGTGTGTTTTCATCAAAAACAACACGTCCTTCACGATTGTACGTCGCTACCGTGCTGATGAAGATGAATTGGCTCATCTTATTTCTAAAAATCTGGATAGACTTTTCGGCTTGATGCGGATCAAAAATCACGAAATGAAGCACGACATCAAAGAAACGATCCTTCAAAAGTTCAGTCATTTTTTCAGTATCAAAAGCATCCGCAATCAAAACTTCTGCTTTTGCGGGCACTTTATCTGCATGACTGCCACGATTGATGATGGTCAATTCAACGTCTTCCATTGATGCTAAAAGCTTACAGAGATTGGTACTGATGGTTCCCGTACCGCCGACAATACATATTTTCATAACAAACACCTCGCAATCATTATACGACAATACCAATGATTACGCACATTGTCTGAATAAAAAAAGCCAGATTATCTGACTTTTGACTAATTGGTGATCCGATTTTCTCCTTCGCTGCGCGATTTTTGCATCAGGCCATTCAAGCGACCGATCAGTACATCGTAATTTTCTCCAGGTAAGCGCTGTGCGACCGAGAAGTTAGAAGGTAAATTGATTTTTGGTAAGAAATCCGTAACTGCTATAATGCTCATCAGTCGTTGTGCAACATATACGGCCTGATGAAGTTTGATTTCAGGCATGAAAATCACAAAATCTCCATCGGTCCAACGACCCAATATATCAACTAGCCTTAAATCTGAACGCACGAGTTGAACCAGTTGTTCCATAATTTTTTCGCCTTTTTCCTGTCCGTATACCGCAAATATCTCTTTAATGTCCGAAAATGAGAACATAATCAAGGAGAACGGTGTCTCATAACGATCACTGCGCGCAATCTCGGCATAGATCAACTCTTCAAGTTTGCGGTGAGTCACTGCACCCTTAGTTAAATCTTCAATCGCTCTGCGCTGAACTTCCTCAGCCAGTTCGGCTATTTTCAATTCGTTTTGTTTTAGCTGCGTTTCATAATTTTCGATTTGTTGAATGAAAATCGAAAATATTAAACTGACAATCAATAGGTTAATGGCGACAATGGAGTAGTTGCATACTGTAAGTACAATCAGAGGCAATTGACCACTGATCGACCCTGTAAACTCGAAACTCAACAATAAAGTGAGCATCGCAATACTTGCCAACGCAAATAGCCAATGGAATATTCTAAGTTTTCGACTAATAGTGATAAATGGCAATATCGTCAATGCAATGAAAAAATATTGAAATGAGAATTCATTTCCGAAATATAACCAGATGTTGGCAAACAAGGCTGGCCCGATGAATAAATTTAACAGAATGGCAGGTATGTATTCTTTTTTCGATTTGATCAAAAAGCCGATTATAAAGACAAGCAGGGCTACGACACCATTGGCGATAACTGCATACTGATACACAGAAAAATCAACATAAGCATATAATCCCGCAATCCCTGAAAAGAACAAAAAGGATAACAAGGTTGCAATAATCGTTATCTTATTTCTCAATTTTTCAAAACGAGTTAGGACATCCACATTCACAACTGAAACTTTTTTTGCTTTTTTCCCCATAACAAACCCCGCTTACTATTATAAATATCTCACAAAATCAAACCATGTCAATAGAGCATATTTACAAATTGGTATAAATTCTCACAACCGAAACCTTATGCTGGTTTTCTTGCAGTTTATCCGTTGTTATTTAATCTTTTTGCCCGAAAATGATACGTTACAAAGGGCATGATACAAAATATGAAAGACATGATCGATATGCCTGTCAGTATAAACAAAGGCAATGTAACCATCTCACCGGAAGTCTGAAAAGTCGATAGAAGAAAGCCAAACAACAACACCGGAATCAGACTGATCAACGTGTAAAATCCGTAACGTTTTGATTCTTTCGTATATCGCTGAAATTTCCCTTCGGTATCCGAATAAAAAGGCATGGTACCTTTTGATGCCTTAAAAAAATGTAGTTCTTCATAAGAAAAAACATGTTCCCAACCGTTTTGAACATAGGAATCAAAATACTCTTGTGCGGCAGTTTGCTGATAATCAATTAAGAAATCGACTTCCTGCTTTTCTTGTGGAAACAACCGATAGCTCAACAGTGGTACTCTATAATCCTTCACCACTAAACCTTTCGACGCAAATTCACTTAAGCGTTTTGTGTCCTGGTGATCCGAAAATGCCAGCGCCGTAACTATGACAAACTTATCTTTCATATATCTCCCTCTCCTTTTAGAATCATACTTCTAGTAACACACCTGGTTTTTACCATTGCTTTTTGCCTGATATAAGGCTTGATCCAAACGACGATAGAAATTCTCGAATGACTCTCCGGTCATTCGTTGAGCCACGCCGAAACTTGCCGTGATGTGAATACCTCCGGAAAACTCGGTTTTATCAATGATTGTCTTTACCCTTTGAGCCACATATATCGCCTGATGGATTTTAATCCCTGGAAGCAAAATCACAAATTCCTCACCGCCCCAACGGCCAACCGCATCCACGGAACGCAGATCTGAGCGAACGACTTCAATCAGTTGTTTTAATACTCCATCCCCCACATCATGGCCGTAGCGATCATTGACTTCCTTAAAGTCATCCAAATCAAAGATGATCATGGAGAAAGAAGTCTTATATCTATCACTCCGAGTCGTTTCGGCTTGAATGAGTTCATCCATTTTACGACGGTTAAATGCACCGGTCAACGAATCTTCCCTGGCCAAACGACTAACCTCATCGTAAAGAATCTGTAAGTTATTGGATTTTTCCAACAAGTCCTTCTCGTATCGATCGATCAAGAGTGTATAAAGTAAGAACAGTACAATCATTAAAGCCAAACTTAATATGAGTGAGAAGTAATATAGAATTAATATCATGTTGGCAGGAATGAAAGCTGACAGACTATTGGGTGGAATACGGTTAAGCATAAGTAAGAGAAACAGAATGTTTGAAGCACTGAAGAAAATCATGCATCTCTTGCTTCGATTATAAATGGTAACCAGGGGCAAGATAGCAAAGACCACAAACAAGTAGTGATTCCCGACTTCTTTCCCCATGAAAAACCACAGTACGAAAAAAACGGGAAATCCGGCCATCAGGTTTGCCCAAAAACTGGCGAACACATATCTTTTTTTCGCATTAAAGAACAATGTGATAAATAACATGATTCCGAAAAATGTATTGTAAATAATGATCGGCAAAAACACCGGTAAATTTATAAAAGCATAATTGATCGCAAATCCGATATAACTAAAACCACCGATAAGTCCGGCTAGGTTTGTCAGCATGACCATGCGATGCTGATTTCCGGTTTGTTGCGATGTAGTCCCTAGGTTAATAAGTTTCTTTATTTTCCCCATACACGATCCTCTGCTACCTATTATAAATATCTCACAAAAAAATGTGATGTCAATACAAAACCGAGTATATGGCCCAATTCATTTATTGTAAGTCGATATTTGATTAATTCCTTATATACCATCGTCTGTAAGTTAAAAACGAAAATACCTTTGCACATTTTGCGTTTTAAAAAAATACTAATAAAAGTGCATATTAATTGAGGTTGTATAAATAGTGTGATATTATCACAATACAAAAGAGAATATTGGTAAACCAGTCGAAAGGCTGGGGCACAAAGTTCGGCATCTAATGCATAAATCATATGCGATGATCGGCCAACCGCAATTTGAGTGGTTGGCTTTTTCTGTCATCAACTGCTCAGGGAGTATTCGTCTATAGCGCAGAAATGCAATGAGGAGATATCATGAAAAAGACATTTATATTTGTAGTATTGCTGCTCAGTTTGTTTGCTTACAAAGTCAATGCATCACCGAACACCGGAGCATTGCCGGAAAATGGTGTAAAAGTTAATTTTAATGCAAACGGATCCTACAACTCCATCGAAGGAGATGGTTGGATGGTTGATCAACATCCAGACAGTCTTATGTTAACAAAAGGTGACGTAGTCATCCATCTCATGCACTATGTATTCAATGATGGAGAAATCGTTGGTTTCCACTGGATGGTCGAAGGGGCAACTGCTGTTCTTTGGGTCAAACATGGAACAACCACAGAAGTATATGGTGACGGAACTGAAGGAGATTTCCTGACTAGTGACAACAAGCAAATCAGCAATGTCGTATTCTTAATCGAAATAGTTGAAGATGAAGATGAAGACGATGATGAAGAGCTAGATGATGAAGATGAAGACGATGACGATGACGAAGAACTAGATGATGAAGATGAAGACGATGACGAAGAAGAAGAGTTAGACGATGAAGAAGAACAAGATGACGAAGAAGAAGAATTAGACGATGAAGAAGAAGAACTAGATGATGAAGTCCTTGGAGATGACGACGAAGATGAAGAAGAAAACGTCGATGAAGATGAAGATGAAGTATTAGGCGAAGAAGAAGAATCTCTGCCGGATACCTCCGATACGACTGCAGGTGTTGGTTTAATGGCCGGACTGCTTGGTTTCTTCTTACTGTTAGTTTCTAAAAAGAAAAATACAGTTACTCAATAGTATCTCATATTGACTGTCAACCTTCGGTTGGCAGTTTTTTTATGTATGAAAAAGGTCTGAGTTTTTATCTCAGACCCTTTGTTAACTTTGACGATATGCCAGAGTGAATGCTTTTTGATTCACTTCCACCATTTCCGGATTCTTATCCCCAAACTTCTCGCTAATGATATTGAAACCATCCGATTCACTGAATCCTTCCAACTGACGGACCAGCGACCCCAACGCTGCCATGTTCTGCGTGCGTTGATTACCGGCTTCTACTGCTATTTGATAAAAGTCAACCATGATCCATTGGACGTCTGGTCTAGACTCATCCTTTTTAACCATGGAAGCATTGGCAACGATGACTCCACCTGAGGCAACTCTTGGCAGAAACTTATTTAGAGCTGGCTGATTCATAGCCAACAAATGAGTGATACCATCCGAAATGATCGGTGATCCGACATCATGCTCATCAATGACCACATGACAGTTCGCTGTACCGCCCCGCATCTCCGGACCGTAGGAAGGCATCCAGCTGACCAGATAGTTTTTATTCATCGCCATCATCGCAATCAACTGTCCGACCGATAGGACACCCTGACCACCAAAACCGGCACAAACCATTTTTACCTTTTTCATTGCGAGGCTCCCTTGTCCTTAAAGACGCCTAACGGGAAATATGAGGCCATTTCTTCCTTGATATACT
>PGZW01000014.1 GCA_002841515.1 Firmicutes bacterium HGW-Firmicutes-19
GACATCAATCCCAATGCCCTAAGTGAAACTCTGCGATTATCAACAACATTTGGCAGTAAATTGCGCACTTACACCGCAAATATCAGTGTGCGTGAGGAAGTTGAGAGAATTCCTCAATTTGTGATGGATGAGTTTGGAAGTGTTGATGGAATCATCAACGTCGCGGGGATCATCCAACCGTTTGTTACGGTAAACGATATGGATTATGACCGAATTGAAAGAGTTTTTAATGTCAACTTCTACGGCACTCTTTATATGTGCAAAGCATTTATCCCGCATTTGATCCAACGTCCTCAAGCACACATTCTGAATGTTTCAAGCATGGGCGGATTTGTTCCGGTTCCCGGACAGACGATATACGGAGCTTCCAAGGCGGCTGTAAAACTTCTCACCGAAGGTTTGAAGTCGGAACTGATGGATACCAATGTCGGTGTAAGTGTTGTATTCCCAGGCGGTGTAGCAACGGAGATCACAAAGAATTCCGGAGTGGAGACACGTTTAGCGGCCAATGCTGATACTTCTAAAATCAGAGTACTGTCACCTCAGGAAGCTGCGGACATCATTGTCAATGCGATCGAAAATAATATCTATCATGTATATGCGGGCAGTGATTCCAAAATGTTAAACTTTATGAATCGGTTAAGTCCCAAGCGTGCAGCGCTAATGATAGCGGAGCAGTTGAAATCATTGATGGGTTAACAAGAAAACGTCCGGTCGGACGTTTTCTTACAATGATTCAGTATATTTTTTAAAGTTGTCGAGAATCGCTTGCCATCCAAAGCGCTGTAGCTCTTCAGAATTTTCATTCTCAATCTCAAATGTTTCGATGACATGCACTTCATTACCTTTATCTTCAAATGTCACCCAAACTTTTCGCTGGTCGTCAAGGTGGGTGATTATTTTGTTTGGTTCATCGATTTCGAAGAAGGTACCGCAAAAGTCAAAGGAAATACTTCCGTCTTTTGCGGCCATGGTATAAACGAAGCGACCTTTGTTACGCAAATCATTCACAGCTTTGGGAGTATGCCAGTCATCACTCGCTGCATTCCATTTTTCTATATGGGCGGGCGTTGTCCAACTGTGCCAAACCAGATCGATCGGTGCTTTTACAAATACTTGCACTGTTACTCTTTTTCTTTCCATGTCAAACTCCTTTGTGTGCACGCATTAGCTCTGCTATATCAAATTTCTTCATTTGAAGGAAGGCTTCAGTCACTCGCGCTCGTTCTTCTTCACTACCGTTAAATAAAACATCATCCCAGTTTGAAGGTACAATCTGCCAAGAAACACCAAAGCGGTCTTTACACCATCCACATTGCTCTGCTTCTTCAACATGGGATAGTTTTTCCCAATAGTAATCAATTTCAGCCTGATCGTTACACATGACCATAAAGGAGAAACCTTCATTGAAGTCATAATCGGCATCAAAGGCATTGTCCATTGCCGAAAACTGGTGACCTGCCAACTCGAAGTTAAGGTATTTTACTTTTGCATGGGGCGCTTTTGCTTCGTTGGGCTGATAGTATTCGATCATATTCATTTTTCCGTTTTCGAATACCTCCATATAATATCGGGCAGCCTTTTCACTTAGTCCATTATGATCTTTGCTGAAAAGAAAACTATAAATAATTTTCTGAGTGATATCCCCTTTATTCAATAGCATCAGTTGCCACGAAAGACCGTAACGATCTTCAATCCATCCATACAGCGGGCAAAACGGGTATGCCTGCAAAGGCATGAGTTCTTTTCCTTTTTCGCTTAACTTCTCAAAGACATCGTGGAGTTTTTGCGGATCGTCAAATACCGCCGTCAATGAGATGGATGGGTTTAGGGTAAAATGCGGTCCTGCACTAATAGCGGAAAATGCGTGTCCGGCCAAAGTAAAGTTTACGAAGTCACAATCACCGGAAGGTGTATTTTTAATCACGGTCATTTCATCGATCCTTGAGTCTTCAAATAAAGTAACATAGAAACGGGTTGCTTCGATCGCTTGTGTATCAAACCATAAGTGGGGTATGATTTTGCTCATAGATTGTCCTGCTTTCTTTGGGTTCAATGTCTGATTATATGATTTACTCTGCCTAACTTGCAGCTTTGATAATAAGATTATATTCCCCCTTTTAACAAATTTCCTTACGAATGCCCAATACGACACAGATGATTTTATTACCAAGTTATTTCGATTATTATGCAACTCATCCGGATTATTTCAAGTATTTTTGTTTTACGATGCTATAATAGATATGTATTTGACAGAGGTACAAAAGAATGTTTTTCAAGCGTATAGAAGTTAATCAGCCAGATCAGATATCTGTCTTGAATAAAAGATTGACCATTTTGCGAATCGGCGTTTTCTCACTATTATGTGCGGTCATTCTGGAAGTATTGCACCGTCAGTCACTGATGGGGGTTTTTACGTTTGCATTTTCAAAGCCCGTGGTCTTTGTTTATAATGTCTTGATCATTTTCGCAACATTATCAGCGTCGCTTTTATTTAAAAGAAGGCATTTTGTCTTCGGGATGATTGCATTCGGTTGGCTGGTATTGGGAATTTGTAACTTTATCATTCAGTTCTTCCGTCGGACTCCGCTGACATCCGATGATTTCTTATTGATTAATTCTTTGTTCAATATCATAACTATCTACTTGAATCCAATTCAAATCAGTATGATTGTCTTAGCCATCGGTATCAGTCTGATAATCATCATTAAGGCATGGATGAAATCTGTCAAACTTCGTGTCATGTTTCACCGGGGACTTGTTACCTTGGCCGCTACGCTGCTCCTTCTATATGGTATGCCCAATGTATCCCCCACGATTTACGCACTTAAAAATGCCCGTGGCAATATCGTTGAGATCTACGATGAATTTGGCTTTGTGTACAGTTTTGTGAGCAGTATATTGAACAAAGGAATCGAAGAGCCGAATAAATATGATAAACAGGTGATTGATAGTATCATTAAGCATCTTACAAAAGACAGCCATGATGCCATCACGGCCAATATCATATTTGTGCAACTAGAATCATTCTTCGATGTAAGTCGGCTTTCCGGAGTAAGTTTTTCCTCAAATCCTATTCCCAATTTTACCGCCTTGAAGAGCGAGTACTCCTCGGGATTGCTCTATGTACCTACGTTGGGCGGAGGTACTGCGAACACGGAATTTGAGGTTATCACAGGTATGAGCCTGGACTTCTTTGGTACCGGTGAATATCCGTACAAAGGAGTGCTGTTGAAAGAAACCGCGGAAAGCATAGCTTATAATTTGAAAAAATTGGGTTATCGTGCTTCCATCCTTCATAATAACAGCGGAAACTTCTACGGGCGAAATCTTGTTTTTGCAAACTTGGGATTCGATGCGTTTAGCACATTGGAAACCATGCGCAACGTTGAGTATAATGATCAAGGTTGGGCGAAGGATATTGTACTGATTGATGAGATCATGGAAGCTTTGAATTATTCGGATGACCCGGATCTGGTTTATGCAATTGCGGTTCAGTCTCACGGGGATTATCCGAGAATCGAAAACCCAGACTACCCTTTCCAGGTCTTTGGCGTACCAAATAAATCTGATGAGAATCAGTTGGAGTACTATCTGAGTCAAATCCACGAATCCGATGCGATCATACCCGAAATCATTGCGAAAGTTGAACAGTCCGGCGAGCCTACGGTAATCATTTTCTTCGGCGATCATCTTCCAGGGCTCAATTTTGAAGGTTTTATTGAGGGTGACCGGAATACGACAGACTACGTCATCTGGGATAACATTGGTTTAGTTAAGCAAAACAAAAATTTGGAAACGTATCAATTGGGGGCTTATGTGTTTAACAGTTTGAATATCCATGAAGGATTCTTCACTCAGATTCATCAATCAGAAGCTGATAATCCAAATTATGAGACAATTTTACATTTGCTTCAATACGATGTTCTATATGGCGAGAAGTATGCTTATAGTCAGATGAACTCTTATATTCCATCGAATTTGCAAATTGGTTTCAGGATTCAAGTCTTGACTCAAGCGAATATCTTTCATGAGAAAATTATTGTCAATGGCCGCAATTTTACAAAATACAGTCAAATCATCGTCAACGGTGAAACATTGGAAACTCAGTACATAAGTTCTACCGTTCTGGTTGCTTCAAGTGAAGGAATCAATCCCGGCAGCACAGTGGGAATTGCGATCGTCAGTGCAAATAATGAAATACTCAGTATATCCAACACGCAACGAATCAAATGACAAAGGCGAGAACACTCTCGCCTTTTGCTTGCTTTTCCTTTTTTTTTGTATCGATTGCTCTGTATCTATTCGCTAATCTAGTACATTATTAAATTTCCGACATGGCCTCAATCATCGCTTCCGTAACGATGTGTTCCATCCGACAGGCATTTTCTTCTACTTCCACTTCAGACAAGTTCAGTGTTTTCTGCAAATATTTAACGATGATTTCGTGGCGATTCACTATTTGCTCAGCCATGATCCGGCCATCATTTGTCAGCGTAACGGGTCCATACCCCTCTTTCTCAATCAATCCCCGACTTTTTAACATTTCAGCGGCTTTGGTAGCACTGGGTTTCGTGACATTGAGCGCTTTGGATATGTCGGTTATATGTACATGTCCGTGATCCTTTTCAAGCATATAAATCGTTTTAATGTACATTTCAGCTGATTCTTGATATTTCATGCGAAACCTCCATTGTTAATGTTGGTTAACATATTTAGTATACAACTCAAATTGAACGGAATCAAGATTCTCGTTTTTCGGGTTAATTGAATTTTGTTAAAAAGAAGGACTGCTGTTCTTTGATCTGATTTTAATCAATGAAAAAGTGAGGCTTATGGAAATAACCCTCACGTAGTTAGTAAAATGTGATAATTGGTATACTAGGATTTATCTTCAAGATCGATTTTCTTGATTTTGTGTGGTAAAGTGACACTTCCCAATAACTTGATCGCAACGACTCTGTCTTCTTCACTTAACTTCTCAAAGTATTCCAATATTGGTGTAAGTTTCTCGAACTCACTCAGTGACAACAAAACAGCATCCAGCTTGTTGTTTTTAAAAATATACAACTTCCCTGTCTCTTCGACTTTTTCACGACATGCCTTATAATTTTTGATCATGTCCGAGTTTGATACAATGCCTTCTTTAACAATTTTCATATATACATTTCTCCTTACGGTTATTATGCACTAAAATTCACAAAATGTTAATCATTATTTTAAATACAATTGATATAATCGTTTTAATTTTTATTACTTGTCTGTTTTACTCGAATATTTCTTACTGTTGCCTTCAAACTCACTTCAAATCGAGAAAATGAAGATACAGTGCGACGATGGAACCGATTTTTCTTTCTTTTTCATCATAGTCATCAATTCGAACCAGATCTTCATCATGAATGAATCGAGTATATTTTTGAATCTTATCCTTCAACACCTGAAAAACTTCATCCTGTACAAAGATATTCCCGGCCATGATGATTTTGTCCAGCCCTAAAAGCACATGAGAATTAACGATGCAAAAAGCCATTTTCGCCATGATATAATCCAATGTAGCTCTTGAATTGACCAAATACTCAACAACCTCTGGATCTTCAATGCCGGCGGCAACGGTTGAATACGATATCAATTCTTCCAGTGTTTGTGTTTCGTGCGGATCAACGATCATATGGCCAAACTCCGAACTATGACTTAAGTCATTACTTAACAAAACCCCATTGGTCACAATGGCACTGCCAACCCCAGGTCCATACTTGATCAACAGGAAATTTGAGTCAGTGGGATGGTAAAATTTATGTAAAATGGCAAGTGCAGAGACATTATGAACGATCCTGAATGGTAACTGTGCTTCACTCATCAGTCTTTCAACTTTTTCTACCGTCTGGTCAAACATCTCAAGCCCTTTATACCCTCGACACAACACAGCGATCTCATTAAAATAATGCTCTCTGGACAATGTCTGTTGAAGATAGCCGATGGCATTTTCAATACTTGAGACTTTCTTGTGATCAAGAAGTTTGCCCTTAATATCCGTAATACTGATATTGGTATGATTGACACGAATATCCAATCCGATCGATACATATTTAGAACTGCTTAAATCAATCAATGTTTCTTTACGACCGACTTTACCGCTTTCGACCTCACCAAGTTCAATGATCAAACCCTCTTCAATCAGCGATTGCGTCATGACTGTGATTGCGGCATTGGTCAGTTTCATCTTCGCAGCAAGAACTTTACGAGAAAGTGGTCCTTCAGTTAAAAGAAGCCCCATAAGTTTTCTCTGATTTATGGAAAATATCATATACCCCTTACCCGCTTTCCAGTCGAAGTTATCGTCAATATTAAAGATATTATACACTAAGTTTACTTAAAAATTCTGACCACGTTGTTTCACTTCTTATAAAGACTGCCGGTTGTCCAATAGGAGCTTTGACTTGATGGTAACCTTCTCTAAATAATTCCTTTGTAAAGAAATGAGTCCACCTTCCTTCCGGCAGCCAAACATGGACGGATGATGAATCTTTTTCAATGACCGGAGCAACTAAAAGCGAGTCACCATACATGTATTGATATTGAATTTGGAAGGCTTCCGGCGCATTTGAAATCAGAAACATCGGTCGTACAAGCGGTAACCCGCTTTGCTGGTATTCATCGAGCAGGTGCTGATGATACGGCTTTAGCTGAGAGAAAAGGGATGATAACCGACTAAAGTGAGTCAAAACTTCCGGATTTGAATCTACTTGAACATTGCTTTCAGGCCGGTTTCCTTCGTGAGTGCGGAATACCGGAGAAAACACATTCATTTCAGCCCATCGCATCATCAGTTCTTCACTACGCTTCATATGGAATATCGTCGTGTATCCGCCGATGTCACTGTGAGAAACACCTTTCCCATTCATTGAAAGAGATAGCATCGCAACGATGACTGAAGGAAGTCCATATTCCTTTGAAAAGTCGACGTGTTGATCACCGACCCACATCGAATGGGTGTACTTATGTGTATGAGTGAATCCGGCACGATTGAAGACGAAGATTTCATGCTCTTTCCCCCGTTGCACGATGGCTTCATAATTGCACTTCGCCCACAAATCAGGCCATACATTGTGCATCTGTTGAGCCCCTCTGGAATCAAAAATCACGGCATCCGTAGGTAAATACTCACCAAAATCAGCCATCCATCCACCAAGTCCCAGATCGATCATTTCATGCTGAATTACTTTCTTGTACCAGTCAAAGGCATCCGGGTTGGTCAAATCCACGATTCCCGCCTGAAATGTCGTTGATTGTATCAGATAAGGATGTCCGGCATTTGTCATGACGAGATATTTATTAGACTTTGCTTCATTATACAAAATCGTATCTTCCTTTAGAAATGTATTTATATAGCCCAAAAATCGAATACCTTGTGAATTAAGTTCTGCGATTTTTTGTTTTGCATTCGGATACAAACGTTCATCCACTTGCCAGTTCCAAAAAACCTGCGTACCAAACTGTGTAATCAGCTGTCCTGACCAGTCCTGAGACCAAATGGCAGCCACTTTACCGTTTTGTTGTTGAATGTGTCGGACACGCTCAATTGCCTTGTCCCAACCTCCCTGACTTGCCACGATCGCTCCGGTCGATACCCATTGAGGTAATCGCGGATGTTTTCCGATTTTATCAGATAGATAGCTAAGACAAGAGGAAATGTTTTCACCTTTATAAAAAGTGATTGAAGTTGGAATCGAGCGGAAATGCAATATCGTTTGATCCGTTTTTGAAAAATCATATTCACAATAGGATGATGTGTCCGCATGAACCAAAAGCGCGTGACTTGTCACAAATGTGGGTTGCGCAATATAAGTTTGATGGTTTTTGTAGTTACTCAGAAAAGCATCATTTTCACCCAAGATCTTTGTTCGAATGGCCTTTTTTAGCAGTTTCTTCAGAGAATGATGCTCAGATACCCAAATCGGCACTTTCTTTCCTTTAAGATTAAAGTGCGTAAACTGCTCTCCGCAACCATAGATTCCTTCATCCATCGAAGAAGGAAGATTAATCCAAAGCCGGTTTATATCCGATTGGATATCAAAGGTGCAAACAACTTCATGTTCATTTGTTTCAACATTCATTACTACTTTCATCTCTTTGTTTTCATAGTGATACTGATGATCAAAAGCAGATGTACAGGATAATATCCTTTTCTCACCGATTTTATCTTTTGTTTTAAACGTTCCCCGACTCATCGTATAGCTGGCATGACCTTTGGCTACCGTGATGAATCCCGGAAGTGTAAAATGTTTAGAAATATCATTCATCGTGAATTCTCTATTCTCCATAATTGATGATATGGGACTCCGGTGACCCTTTCACAAGTCTTGATATCCTCTTCACTTGCCTTATCATCCAACTCGCCCAAACGACGTTGAATTTCTCTTTGGATGCACTCATAACTCGTTTTGGTGATTGGAAATTTATACGTAAAGTACAACGTTGCGACCATAAAAATGAGTGGTAATGCAATAAACATAAACTTGACTCCATTGACCGTGATTGCACTGGGTATTGCGGCGGTCGCATCATATTGGAATAACGCCAACATGATTCCAATCAGCCAGATGGCGATTCCATTCGCGATTTTGCGATTAAATGTAGCCATACCCGAATATACGCCGGCACGACGTTTGGTGGTAATCAGATAATCCACATCGGTTAGATCCGTAAGGATCGCATACGAAGTCACCGAGGAGGCGGCGGTACCCAGTCCGGAAATAAACGATGCAATGAAGATCGGTAATATCGGAGCTTGTTCATAAGCAAAGAAGATCATTGAGAAAGTGGCAATCATACGAATCGGAAAGCCAAGATACACCGGGAATTTCTTTGATGTTTTCTTTAAGACAAGCTGATACAAAAACATGGCCAGCAGTTGAGATACAAGGACACCTGACATGATAAAGGTATATTGCTCGGGTTGACGAAGGACGATGGCGAGAAAATAGATGATCAATGTCGTTATAAAATCCGACGATCCTTGTCCAAACAAGAAAACACCGAGGTATAAGCGGAAAGAGCGATTACGAAAGACACTGAAGGATTGCCTGAATGATTCTTTAAAGGGTGTCTTGATTACCGGTTGAATGGTTTCCCAACTTTTGATAAAGGTAAAGAAAATGGACAGAAAGAAAATGAAACCAAATACGGCACCCATGATCAGAAATCCTTGGACTTGTGTTGCCCCCAATCGATTGACGATCATATTTGGGACTAACCCGGCAAGAATCGCTGATAAAGCGGAGAATATCATCCGATACATCGTAAAGGCACTGCGTTGTGTATAATCAGATACCATATCCGGCAATAAGGCGTTGTATGGAACCATGACAATGGTAAATCCTGTTGAAAACAAAATGTACATCAGCAGATAGAAGAAATACAGCGTTGTGGCCGATCCAGAGATCGTCAGCCACATCATAGCAAATGTTATTGAGCCGACGAAGCTTCCGATAAGCAAGTAAAAGCGCTTGGATCCGAATTTCGATTGCGTGCGATCCACGATATTTCCCATGATCGGATCGGTAAGAGCATCCCAGATTTTTCCGATCATCGGAATCGATCCTGCCAACGCCGGATTCATTCCGACGACATCCGTTAGAAATACCAGATACAAAATGCTGATGATCAGAAAGGATCCGCCTCCGTAAATATCCGCGGCACCGTAAGCAAGCTTTGCTGAAAATTGTGATTTTTTCATCGCTATTTTCCCCTTTTATATTCTACCTCTTTCACTACTATATCAGATGGCAAAACAGGTTGCAAAAGCATCCTGTTTTCAATCTATTTTTTAGCTACGTTTAGCTGTTCGAGCAATAACCCGACTCTACTTGGCCGATCCGCAACCAATGCCCCGGCTTTCGTCAGTGCTTTGATTTTATCCTCGACATCCCCTTTGCCACCAGTAATGATGGCTCCGGCATGTCCCATTTTTTGACCTTTGGGAGCTGTCCTTCCACCCAGAAATGCTACGCATGGTTTGGTGAATATTCCCTTTTCGATGGCTTCGGCAACTTCCTCTTCCATGGTCCCGCCAAGTTCTCCGATGATGACGACGGCTTCTGTCTGCTCATCCTGTTGATAGTATGGTAACATTTCCGCAAACCGGGTCGCGGGCACCGGATCTCCGCCGACACCGATCAGTGTCGAAACCCCATAACCCTGTTTTACGATCATCGCAGTCACTTCATTGGTCAGTGAACCGCTTCGCGTCATTACACCGATATTACCGCGTTTGTAGACGCGCTCGATCCAATGAGGGAAGCTTCCCATCATGGCTTCTTCAGGTGAGATAACTCCGGAGGTATTTCCGCCGATGACGATTGCGTTGTGCTTAAGTGCTTCCTGTCGGATCGCTACCATATCGAAAAGCGGTATGCCATCGGCCATCGTAACGACTTTTTTAATTCCATTGGATAGGGCTTCAAACACGGCATCTTTGGTCAGTTTTGGGGGAACAAAAATCATCGATGCATCCACAGCGTGATTTCTGAGTGCCCTTTGTACGGAGTGATACACCGGAATTCCGTTAACCTCTATGCCCTCTTTTGAAGGGGTAACGCCACAGACGACATGTGTACCCAATTCAATCATGTGGTTTGTCCAAAAACTGCCTTCAGAACCTGTAATTCCCTGAACCAAAACTCGGGTATTACGATCGATAAAAATGCTCATATCTTTGCCTCCTTCGCCAATGTCACTGCCAAGCGTACGGCTTCTTCGGTATCAAACAGTGGAATCAGTCCGGCTTTCTTTAGTATTTCAACGGCTTCGATTTCATTGGTTCCACGGATGCAAGTGATGATCGGACGATCAGGTTTCAATTGTGTGATTGCTTCCACGATTCCTTGTGCCATGACATCGGCTCGGGCAATCGTGCCAAAGGTTACGATCAAAATCACTTTGGATGGTACTTTTAAGCAAATTTCCATAGCTTTCATGGCTTTTTTATAGTGAGGACCGCCAAATTCGAGGTAATTCGCTACCGTACCTCCTTCGTAGTTGATTAAGTCATACACCGTGGTCGTAAGTCCTGCTCCTGCGCACATCAGACTGATATCTCCGTCAAACTGAATAAACGGGATTCCTTCTTCCATTGCAAGGCGTTCAGCTTCATTTTCAATATCCGCCAGCGGCACAGAAATGTCTTCGTGTCTAAACATGGAGTTATCATCAATGGAACATTTGCCATCCCCGGCGACCAGTTCGTTGGACTTGGTTATAAACAGTGGATTGATTTCCAATAACTCACAGTCATACTGAACAAATAATCGATACAGTTTCATCAAGAGTTGAGCGAACTTCTTAGCCACATCAATATCAAATCCACATTCGTAGGCGATGTGGCTTGCTTGATAAGGTTGTAATCCATGGCTCATGTCGATTTTCGTCTGAAGGATTTTTTCCGGTTGTTCTATGGCTAAGGTTTCAATATCGACTCCTCCGGTAGCGCTGACGATGGATAGCGCTGTTCCGCTGATTGGGTCAATGGTAAAGGAAGCGTAGACTTCGTGTGCGATATCGATGGCCTCTTCGATGAGTAATGAGGATATTTTTTGAGGCAGCGAAAATAGGCGGACTACCTCTTCAAGCCCTTTCTTCTCATCTTTGACAAACTGAATTAATCCGGCTTTCCCTCGTCCTCCGCTAAGTACCTGAGACTTTATGACACAGGGAAATCCGATGGAGGCAAAAGCCTCGGATGCTTGTTCAACCGCAGTGATCCGTTGGCTCTTAGGAATGGCTATTTGTGCATTTTTGAATAACTCTTTTACTTGATATTCATATAACTTCATAATCGATCCTTCTTTCCACTGGCAAAATACGCACCAAAGATTTCTTCATCGGTCGGTCGCTTCGGAGTAAAATACTCAGAAACCCACGTAACGTTAATGAAATGTTTGAATGTGATATTTTCGGTCGTGATATTTCCGCCCCAGCTGCCACAACCCAACGATACGGTCGATGGCATTCCATTAAAGAATGCACCTCCATTACCCGCGGCTTGCGCCTGATTAACGAGCACTCGGCTGCTGCGAATGGTCGATCCGATGTATTTAACATATTCATCATTGAATGTATGGATTCCGCATGAATGACCGGTGCCGTAATTATCGGTTAATCGTTCGAGTATGCGATAGCCTTCTTCAAAAGTCGAATACTTGAAAATCGTTAATACAGGCGATAGTTTTTCCTGAGAAAAGAAATCGGATTCAATATCTTCTCTTCCTTCAACCAGCAATACCTTTACATAATCGTTGATGGGCAACATCGCGCCTTGAGCGATGGACTGTGCGGATTGAGCAATGATTTTCGGGTTGATGGAACGATATCCTTTGTCGTTTATGGGCCACATATACATCGACAAGCGCTCGCGCATGCCTTCAGAAACAAGATAAGCTCCCTGTGAAATCAGCTGCTCAAGCATCTGATCATAGATTGATTCATGGATGATGATGGAATTTTCGCTCGAGCAGGATGTCGCGTTGTCAAAGGCTTTACTGCCCATGATTTTGCTTGCAGCATCCTTGACATCGGCATCCTCAGCAACGATGGAAACTGAATTACCGGGACCAACGCCGTACGCGGGTTTCCCCGAGGAGTAAGCAGCTTTAACCATCGCACCCCCGCCGGTCGCAAGTACGACATCGACTTGTTTCATTAATTCTTCTGTCACTTCGATGGATGGTTCATCAATGACTTGAATCAAATCTTCCGGAGCATTTACCTTACGGAGTCCGTCTCTCATAAATTGCACGGCCATCGCGGTTGCCTTTTTCGATTTCGGATGAGGTGCAAAAATGACTGCGTTTCTGCCTTTTAGGATCGTTATACCGTTGCTCGCAGGTGTGGCCGTGGGGTTGGTGACAGGAGTCAATGCTCCGACCACTCCGACCGGTTTGGCATACTTTCTGATTTTCTTTTCATCATCGACGTCAATGCATCCCACCGATTTGGCATGTTGAACATCTTTTAAAACACCGAGCACTTTATTTTTGTGTTTGGTGATTTTGTCTTGAACATTTCCCATCTTCGTTTCTTCGACCGCAAGTTTGGCCAGGATTTCAATGTTATGATCATTGTAAACTTCCCAACCGATAGCCACACAAACCTCATCGATTTGTTCTTGGGTGTAAAATTGAATTTGTTGCTGTGCAGCATTCGCCCTTTTTACGTAAGACGATACATACTCTTTTGTGCTCATGTTTTCCTCCATTATTTAATTAAGCCCAGCAGATGCAATAGTCCTAAGAAGACGGACACAAAGGCTAAGGCAATAAATGCTACGATATACATTTTTTTGAAAAGTTTCTTCTCATCTACACCTGTTGGCATACTGCCTAGGGCAAGTGCTCCCATCACGGATAGCGGGCTCATGGTGGTCATATGTGAAGCGACCGCTATGGTCATCGTTAGTACTCCCGGACTTACCGTTGAATTCAAACTTTCAGACAGTTTCACTGTTGTGGGTATCAATGTCGGCATGACCACACCGACCGCAGAAGCGAAGGTTGCCATGGCTCCGGATAGAATCGCCATGATCGGAACTGCGGTCTGGCTGTTTGTGATTTTGGCCAGAAAGTCGGACATCATTTGAATGCCGCCAAGTTCACCAACGACACCAATCAAGACCGCGGCTCCGCATATTTGAAGAATGGTTGTCCATGGAACCTGTTGAATGGCTTGTTGCTGTTTGCCGGCTTTAAGAAAGAAGAGTGCTACCGCCAGTGTAAATCCGGCGAATCCGACATGAACTTTCCCAATGATGACCCAGAGGATTAAGATCACAATACTGAGCAGTGTCAGTTTTTGTTGGTAGGTAAAGGGTAATGGCGGTCTTACTTCCGTTTTCTGACCGTTCATCTTATGTCCTTTCATTGCAATAAAGAAAATCAAGGAGAAGATGATGATGCTGATCATGTTTAAAATATAGATGGATAATCCAAGTTCTCCGACATTGTTCAGACGCGCCAATTCCAATACGACGATGCCATTGGGTGCAATAGGAGACAATCCTCCGGCAATGGATCCCTGTATGATCAAGACGCTCATCAACAGTAAGGACATCTGGGATTTATGGGCAATGGCTAAACCAATGGGCAATAACAAGGCGGCGGCAGATATGTTGCCTGGCCCGATGGAGGCAAGGCCCATTGCCAACACGAAGAAAATGATTTGAATTTTGATTTTACTGCCATGACTGCGATAAATGATCGTTGTTGAAAGATTTTCAAGAGTTCCGTTGATTTTCGCAATACTGAAGAATAGGGTGATACCTACCGTGGTAAAGAATAAATTCAACGGCCAAAAGCCAATGATCGTATTGGGGGTTAATCCGCCAAGCAGTGTCCCAAGGAAAAACGCAAATACCAGTGCAATGAAACCCACATTAATATTTTTTACTATGCCAATGATGATCGCAATCAAAATTGACAGCAGTGATACTATCTCAATCATACATCGTTCTTCTTACTGACGATGAAAGCTTTCTTTCTCAATTTTGGCGACAGCTTCTTTTGCCTTAACTAAGTTTTTAGCCCTCCATTCTTCCAGATTTTGGGTAAACTCCGTATTCAGGAAGGTTTTCGTCATTTCGACACCCATGATCGGAGCAATGATCCAACCTCCCATGCACAGGATATTGGCGTCGTTGATGGCACGGCATTTTTCAGCGGCATACACGGATTCGCAGGCTGCCCCAAAGACACCTTCGTGTTTGTTGGCGACGATGGACATGCCCATGCCGGTACCACAAATCAAAATACCTTTTTCATATTCTTTGGATTGAATTTTTTGTGCACCTTTTAAAGCAACATCGAAAAATGGCAGTGGTGCTGCTTCATCGGTGGTGCCGATATCCTCAACTTCATAGGCTTCATCAAGTAAATATTGCTTGATAGCTTCTTTAAGTACAAATCCGGATTTATCTGATCCGATAAAGATTTTTTTCATACTATTTACCTTTTCTTTCTAGAACACGGTGAACGGCATCGACGATGTTGTGAGCTTTCAATCCGAATTTCTCCATTAGGAAATCTTTCTTACCGACTTCACCAAAATGGTCCAGTGTTCCGACTCGCTCCATAACGACCGGGCAATTTTCAACCAATACTTCTGCAACAGCACTGCCTAAGCCATTGATGACGTTGTGATTTTCGGCGGTGACAACAGCCCCGGTCTTTTTCGCTTCAGCAATAATCGCTTCTTTGTCGATCGGTTTTACCGTGTGAATATTGACAACGCTTGCGGATATGCCTTCCTCGGCTAATATTTTGCGTGCTTCGAGCGCTTCATGGACCATGATTCCGGTAGCAAAAATACTGACATCCGTTCCTTCTTCAATTGTAATGGCTTTTCCCAGAGTAAATGTCGTTCCATCTCTAAAAATCGATGGGAATTCCTGGCGAAGCAGACGAATGTATACAGGTCCGTAGTGTTCGATGATCTGATCGAACATTCCGGCCAGCTGTACACCATCGACCGGTTCAAAGATCGTCATGGTCGGAATGGTTCTCATGATTCCGACATCTTCGAGTGACATATGGGTTCCGCCGTTGAGAGTAGCCATGATTCCCGGATCTGATCCAACCATTTTGACATTGAGTTGTGCATAAGCGACCGATAGCATGACTTGGTCAAAGCAGCGGCGCGTAGCAAATGGGGTGAATGTATGGGTGAATGGCAGTTTTCCCATGTTGCTTAAACCTGCGGCGACGCCGATCATATTGGCTTCAGCTACACCGACATTAATCGTTCTTTCCGGAAATACCTCCGCAAAACTGGTGGTCTTGGCGGCTTTCATTAAGTCAGCTTCTACGATGACCAGATTCGGATGTTTTTTTGCAGCTTCAACGAGTAAATCTACATAGATATCTCGTAATTGTCGATCGTGTAATTTCATTTTGTTTCCAACCTCTCAATCGCTTCATTCACTTGTTCCATCGACACCGGCATATTGTGTGATCCGGCTTGTCCTTCACAGAAGTAAGCACCTTTTCCTTTGATCGTATTCAGTATGATCATGGATGGTTTCCCTTTGACTTCTTTTGCGACATCAATAGCTTCGGATATTGCCAATACATCATGTCCGTCGATGACTTGTACGTGCCAATTAAATGCTTCCCATTTTTTATCCAGTGGAGCAACATCGTTAATATCACTGACTGCTCCGTCAATTTGAAGTTTGTTGTAGTCGGTAAAGGCGATCAAGGTGTCAAGTCCACGGCTTCCCGCAAACATGGCAGATTCCCAAATCTGACCTTCTTGGCTTTCACCGTCGCCGATGATTGCATAGACGGTTAAGGTGGATCCGTCCAGCTGTGCCGCAGTGGCCATACCTACTGCAGCGGAGAATCCTTGTCCTAAAGATCCTGTCGTCATATCGACGCCGATGGTCTTGTTTTTATCCGTATGACTGGGTAAGTTTGTGTTTGATTGATTAAGGGTCAAAAGCAGTGATCGTTCGAAGTAGCCTTTGATTGCCAATGTCGCATACACGGCCGGGCCTCCGTGTCCTTTAGATAATACGAATCGATCTCGCGTTGCTAATCCCGGATCCTGCGGGTCAATGTTCATTTTTTCAAAATACAGTACCGCCAGCACATCGGCAATCGATAGACTGCCGCCGATATGTCCGACACCCAAAGATCCGATGCAACGCAAGGTCTCTTGACGGATTTCCTTTGCTTTTTGTTCTAAATACGCTCGTTTTTCCATTTCTCTTCTCCTTTAGTACTTCACGATTTCACACCCAAACAATTGGGCCAATAATTCCAGTTCTTCTTTGATATCCGCATATATAACTACGAAATGTGGTTCCCATCCATCTTGAACCATGGATGTAATCAAGGGATTTACTTTAGGTTCTACCTCGACGACAACACTGGTTCCTAAGAATTGTTGTGGTTTATCCAAGACTTTTCCATCCATGATCAGAAATCTGAAGGTCCCGTCCGGTTTACGTCCGATTCTAAAAATGGTGGCTTCTTTGCATTCTCTTAATCCAAATTCCATGGTTGGTCCTATTTTGCGGTTGGGATGTACCCCGACGGTTGCTCCGGTATCTCTTCTTGCCAAGCCGCAGGCCGCTGTTCCGCAGTGCCAGAAGGTAATCGTATTTTCGATTTCATCGATTGATACGGGATCGCCTAAATACGTCGGAAGTTTTGAAAACTGTTGACCGATATACATACTTAATGCACCGTAAGCATCAGCCTCACAGGCTGCCGCTACGTTTTGATCGTTGAGCATGGCCAGCACACTGCAAACCGGTGTTCCGTAATCCGTAAAGAAGTCCGGCCAGCAACGGGATGCGATGGCTTTGATGTTATTTTTTTCTATATAGTCATGATAGGCTTTGTACAGTTTTACGAAATCGACCCGGTTTTTTGTCAAAGTCTTTTCTAATCCGACCATACGGTTTTCAATTTCGGATTCTTCGTTTTTAGCATCCTCGATATTCATTTCCCGGGCAATTTTGGTAAGTTCCCTAGACTCAATGGCGAGAACATTGACGCCAAAGGTTGAGGACATTTCCAAATCCAGGGCACGGCCGAATCCGAATCCTTGAGGTGTGTGTCCAACCATGAGAAGGTTGGCGTTTTTCATCTCGTGTTTCAGTTTTGCGGCTGATATGAGTTTGGTTAATGTTTTCTGAATGCTATCATCGCTGGGTGATCCATAAATATAAAAGATTCGATCTTTTCTCATGGCTTTATATGCATACCCTGCTGAGAAAGCTCCGGTTAGTGAGTTAAGTCTGAGTCTTCCACCATCGATGACTGGTTCGCGTAAGGTCCAAAGCAAAATCGGAGCAGAAATGCGTTTTAATACTTCCGTCGCATATGCTGAGTTGGCAAAGGTTACATTCTGTAAGATCACTAAATCTGGATTTTTCCCATCAATATACTGAACAAGAGCTTCGATGGACAATAGCATTTCACTTGAGACGACAACATTTTCGTCAATGCTTTTGAGCAGTCTGATTGAATCTTCAAACGCTGCTTGCGCGGATTCTAAGTGAAAAGTCGAAACACCTATCGGTACATATAGACATTCAAACGGTTTCATATCTTTCCTTCTTTCTTATGATTTAGGGTGCTACACACTTGTATAGCACCCTGTGTCTTAATTATTTCTTAGCTTCTTTTAATTTAGTTTCTAATTCTTTCAAAGCATCCAACGGTGTTGCTTCTTTTGCAACGGCTTTACGGATGGCTTCGTTGATCATCGGATACATTCCCGGAACCATGACTTGAGTTAACCAGTCTTGTACATAGGAAGCATCTGTTGCTGCGATTTCATCAAGGAATACTGCATATTCATCTGCGAATTTGCCATAATCAACTTCTGCGCCTAAACGCGGTGTCAAGTACGGAACGCCACCGGTGAATTTGTCATGGTTTTCGCCTTTGGCTAACCAAGTAATGAATTTCTTGGCTTCGGTCGGTGCGTTTGAATCCGTAAATGCAGCGATGGATTTTCCACCAAGAATGGTTGCACGATTTGTGTCTTTCGGCATCGGAACGACTGTCCAGTCAAATGTCAGATCTTGATAACTGCTGACGTTCCAGTTGCCTGACATATGGAAACCGTATGCGCCTGTTCTAAACAGAGCGGCGGCTGCGGAAACGGCATAAACTGCATCATCAATCAAATCACTTTCATAGAAACCGACAAGTCTTGTCAATGCTTTGACAGCTGCAGTTCCAGTCAAGTTGCTGGCTGTGTAAGGTGCGCTCCAAATCTTCGTTCCGTGTTGATAAACCATCGGGAAGAAGCGGTGAGCTTGAGGGTCAAAGACGCCCGGGAAGTTTACGTCTGTTCCGACGCCGGCACGCAATTTGTTTACTTCGGTTTCAAATTGGTCCCAAGTCCAGACGGCATCGCCAGGTTTCGGATAATTTACCCCATATTTTTTCATCAAATCAACATTGATGAATAATCCGTTGGCTGTAATGTCCATAGGCAGTGAAATTACTTCTTTTGCATCATTATAGAATAAGTTGGTAAATCCGGCGCTGTCATAAACACCTTTTAAACTCAGGATTTTTCCTTTGAAGTTATTTAGATGTCCTTCGGTAACGCGCGCTAATGCTGGAGCTTCTCCTCCACTGATCATGGTTGCTAAACGTGCTTCGTAATCAGCATAAGGAATTTCGACTAATTCGATTTTAACGCCTGTTTTGGTTTCGTATTCTGTAAGCAATGTTTTCATGACTTGACCTTCGGTGCCATCGCTCCACCAAAGCATCTGTAGTTCTTTAGGTTCTTGCTTAGCACAAGCACTAAAGCCGGAGATGATCAATACGACTAATAGTAGACTAAGTATTCTTTTCATAGAATCCTCCCTTTTTTATATTAATGTTAATTAATACCAATGTTGTTAACCCTTCATTCCGCTTTCAACCGTTCCTTGAACGAATTGACGTTGGAAAATCAAGAAGACGATGAGCATTGGGATCATGGCTAGTGCACTCATCGCAATGATGGAGTTATAGTCAATCCCGAATTCACCCGAGAAATTTGCGATCGCCAATTGAAGGGTGTATTTTTTTGGCGAGTTGATCGCAATCAGCGGCCAGACATAGTCATTCCAACGCCACATAAATGAGAATATGGATAGCGTGGCGATGGCTGGTTTGGCGTTGGGTAAGATGATACTCCAGAAGATCCGCCATTCAGATGCCCCATCAATACGTGCAGACTGAATGACTTCATCCGGAATGGTCAATAAATATTGTCTCATTAAGAAAATTCCGGTCGGCGTTGCGGCCGGCGGTATGATCAGTGCCCATAAGGAGTTGTACAGTCCAAAGAACCGCAAGACTGAGAATATGGGAACCATGATGACTTCCAGTGGAAGCATGATGGTGGATAGGATCAATAACATAATGACGTTTTCGCCTTTGAAGCGGAATTTTGACAATGCGTATCCGGCCATCGTGTTGATGATGACCGCGATGATCGTACTGGATATCGCTACCAGAAAGCTGTTGAATATGTATAATGAGAAGTTGCCTTTGTTCAGTGCGAGGGTGAAATTGTCCAACGTCCAGTCTTTCGGAAGAAATGTCGGATTGGTTGAGAACAGTTCGGCGGAGGGTTTAAACGCTGCGAATATGATGTAGATGACGGGTAGTATAAAGACTAAAGCAAACAATATCGAGATGACGTAGGATAGAAGACTCGCCTTTTTCATACGTTCTCACCTCTTTTCGATAAAAAGAAGTTTGCGGCCGTGAAGATGGTTACGATCAATAACATGACCATGGACATCGCACTGGCAGATCCGACTTGATATTCTTTGAATGCAACTTCATAGACATATTGAACGGTGAAATAGGTTGCGCGGTGTGGTCCCCCGCCGGTCAACGTTACGACCAGCGGATATACTTTGAATATTTCCATGGTCGTCAGAATAAATACCATCAGTCGTGCCGGTCGGATGGCCGGATAAGTGATGTACATGAATTTTTGTAACTTGTTAGCTCCATCGATGTCCGCGGCTTCGTAGAGCGGTACCGGTATGCTTAGCAGTGCGGCCATAAAGATGATCATGTAATAACCGGCTCTTGACCATACCAAGGCGAAGACGACGGACCACCAGGCAAAGGTCGGGTCGGTCAGTGTTCTCATGGATTCAAGTCCAAAAGATTTTGCCACAGCATTGAAGATACTGAAGTTTCCGGCCAAAATCCAGTTCCACATGATACCGACTACGATGGCGGATATCATGACCGGCCAGTAATACACAGCGCGAAACAATCCTTTGGCTTTGAGTGGTTGTACAATGAGTACTGCCAGTGTCAGTGATGCGACATACATTAACGGAACCACGACGAACACGAGCTTTATGGTATTCACAAATGCTTTGATGAAGTACTCATTGTCGAGCAGTTTGATGTAGTTTCTCAGCCCGATGAAGTCGAATCCGTCAAATGTAAACAGTGTGACATTTGTAAAGGAGTAGTAGAAGCCGATTAACGCGGGGAGTATGATAAAAATTGAGAATATAAGCAGATTCGGTGCGAGGAACATGTAGGGAACAATTTTTTGTTTGAACTCTACGCCTCGTTCTTTTTTCTTTATCTTTGCCACAAATGACCCCCTTTCCCGTATTTTTTATATAGATCCTCAAACAAATCACGAAATAAAGATTTCTTTCGGTAAAATACAGGCGGATATCCAATCGGTGCTTCTACAGTCACTTCTCCACCGTTATATTCTTGTCCTGTCCAAAGGTGGACCCAAGAGTCTAAAGGCAGATAACATGTCTGAGTCAATTGGGATTCTTTTACAATCGGTTTTACATACAGATCCTGTCCAAACAGAAATTCGTATTGCAGATCATAAACAACTGGATCATCACTGTAGTGAAGAAACAATGGGCGTTGCAGCGGATAGCCAAGCAAACTTGCCTCTTCAACCAAACTCAACACATACGGTTTCAAGTCCATTTTGATATTCGAACATCTCGCCATGTGTTTCATGGTATCGACATCGTTGTAGAACTGAAAGTTCTGCGTCGGACGGTTGCCTTCGTGGGTTCTCATGTAAGAGGAGAAGATGTTCATTTCGCACCAGCGATCAAACAGTTCTTTGGTGCGGATGTTTCCATGTAAGCTGGTATAACCGCCGATATCGCTGTGGGTGTAGGGGTTTCCGATGATGCCGGTGGATAGTGCAGATGGAATGACCGAGGCGATTCCATCATGGGTTTCCCAGTTGACGCTTTGATCCCCTGCCCACATGGACGTGCAATATTTCTGTGAACCAAATCCGCCGGCTCTCATAAAGTAGAAGACTTTGCCCAGATTGCCGGTTTCTTTTACGGCTTCGTAGTTACACTTCGCCCATAACACCGGCCAGGCGTTATGCATGATTTTCGCACTCACACCGTTATGCAGGATACAGTCGATGGGAAGATACTCCCCAAAGTCAGCCATCCAGCCTTTGATACCCAAGGCGATGATGTTGTTTTTAATAACGTTTTTATACCATTCAAAACCCTTAGGATTGGTCAGATCAACGATACCACAGTAGAACTCTCCGAAGTCTTCGAGGTAGGGTGCACCTTCACTATTCAAGGCGAGATAGCCAAACGACTTTGCCTCATTAAACAAGGTTTCGTTTTCAAGTAAGAATGGGCATATATAGGTCAGAAAGGCGATGTTTTCCTTGCTCAGTTCAACGATTTCATCTTTTAAATTGGGGTAGAGTTTCTCATTAAGCACCCAGTTCCAGTACAGTCGTTTACCGAAGGTGGTAAAGCGGTGTCCGACCCAGTCTTGAACCCAAAGTCCATTGACTTTTATGCCATGTTCAAGTGCCAGATTTTTATATCGGATTACAGTCTCAATCCCGCCTTGTACACCCAAAATGATGCCATCATGTAAGAAATCCGGTAACATCGGTGGGCGACCGGTAAAGTCGGTCAAATCGGTCAACAGATTGAGATAAGTATCACTGAAGTTCAGTGTCAGTTCACCGGGAACTTCCCAGAACATCAGTTCATGATAATCCGGGGCACGGAAGTCAAACTCAGCGTAGGCCGTAGATTCGACATGCAACCAGTATTTGCGGGTAGATACGTACGTTGGTTCCGGATAGTAGGTCGTATAGTAGTCGCCACCGGCTTTATCTACTTTATCTGCGTAAAAGGTAGTCAAACTTGATTTATCACGTCCGACGCCAGGTTCAGAAGTCCAGAGCGGATATTTTCTGTTTCGTAAGTTGAAGTAGGAGGCTTGTTCGCCACAACCATAAACTTTCTCATCTGCTTCTGCTTTCATGCGAATCCAGAAGCGATTCACATTTGATCGATTGCATGTGAATTTCATGGTCAGTCGTTGTTCGACGATGAGGAAAGATACGGTTACGGATATACCATGACTAGAGAATACACATCCATTTTCGATTAACAGTGCTTTCGTCAATGGAATCCGACTTTCCAAGTGATCTTCGATTTGATAGTTGCCGCGATAGCTTTCAATGGTTTCATTGCCCTGCCCGACAAACACAAAGGGATGATGGCTTGAATGTTCAAGGATGCACTCATCTTTGAACATCACTCTCAAACGATCTTTTTTCTTTTCGAGTTTTAACATGTCTTCCTCCATTAATAGTAGATCTCAATGTTTTCCCCTAATATCGCATTGATTGCATTGAGTTCAACCATTCGAGTGTTTTCGGGGTGATTTAGCAGCCATTTGTTGGTTTTAAACAAGAACTCGCTGTACTTTCCTTGATTGCTTTTGGCACGGATGAATTCCATGTTGGTACCATAGGGCAATATGACCGCGCACTTAAATCCTGAATCAACTACTTTACAAGGAGAGAAATGTAAAGTAGTTGAGTAGACTTCAATGGCCGTGTTTTCAGGAATATAGAATGCTCTCACTTTTGAGGAGTGAATCGCGGAATTCTCGATATCGTTGATACTGGCAAGTAACAATACCAGCGGTGTGACACATACGTTGATTTCAGAACTCTTATGGAACTCTAGCGCATTGAGTTTGGAGTTGTTACCGTTGACGTAGCCGTATTCCAGCGGCACAAGTCCGAAGGTGTCGTGAATGATGGTATTAACCAAAGCAAGCTCTCCTAACTCATCCAAATGGGGTACGTATTCATTTCCCAAAGCAGGTACGGAAGTATGCAAACTCAAGTATTCAATCAAACCAACAAATTCAGAAACATCCAAGACTTCCCCAAAGCGTTGAAACTCAGGATCGAATACGGAATGGATGTGGATGTGAGGATTCTTAACCCTCAGTTTCTCTAGCATTTCATTCATTTGTTAGCGCTTACATCCTTTCCATAAAAATTTATCGGTTATTGTATAACAATGGGACCGATAGAGTTACTGCCTGAAGTAATTGGTTTACTTATTTAATTAATTAATTACATTATATATTTTCTCATCTGTTGAGTCAATGGATTATTGGATGTTTTGACCTTTTAGTAATGGTTATTAAATAGGTTGATCTTATTAGATTCGTACAGGATTGTAGTCACAGAATGGTAGATGTTGAATAAATGTAGCACATTGTGTTACACTATTCTCGACCAGGAGGTTTGTTATGAGCACAAAAACGACGACCATTCGTTTCAATGACGAAGAACAGAAATTGTTGGATCTTTACATGGAATTTCAAGATCAGCCGCTTTCAACCGTCATTAAAGAATCTCTTTTTGAAGATATTGCGGATTTCTTTGACAGTTCCCTTTCGCAGAATGCATTGGAATATAACAAACAAAATCCAAAGCGCTATACTTCTAAAGAATTGCTTGATGAGTTGGGACTAAAGTAATATGTGGCGATTGCTTTGGAGTGAGTCAGCGAAGAAGGATCTGAAGAAGCTTGATCCGTACATCGCAAAAACAATTATCACAAAAACTGCATCTGCTCTGGATGGAATCGCTAATCCGTTATCCATATTAGTCCCATTGAAATATGGTCTTAGCGGTCAGTATAAGTTTCGAATCGGTAACTATCGTGTTATCTGTATATTGATTCATGATGAACTGTTCATACTGGCAGTATCTACAAGTCATCGGAAGGATGTTTATGAAGAATGACCCCCAATTAGATATGGAGGTCATTTTTCAAAAGGAAAATCTATAACTTCATTCGCACAACATTACCTACAAGAAATTGGATCCCAGCAGACTGTTTCAGTTAATAATCATTTAATCACGTATACATTCTTTAGAATCTCCATGTATTCATCGAAACTCGTGCCCTTTATTCCCAGGCTCTTTAAATCAGGATTATCCTCTGCAATACGTTCAATAAACCGACTGACATCATTCTGAATTTCCATTGATATCTCTACCCTGCTTGCGGGTATCACATTGGCTAAAAGTCTAAAGATATCATTCTTGTGTTTTTTAATATCTTTTGAATCAATACTATCTCCAACTTCCTTTCTCTCTTTCATATCCAACCAAGCTTTGATTTTAAACAGAATTGCTGTCTCAATTTCAATGATTGAAATGCCATCAACTACTTTTTTCTTATTTCTCAATAAATTATAATAAGCATCATTAAGCAATATTGCAGATAGACTGACGATGCACTGATCGATGTGAATTGGTGTTAATCCAAGATCATATATTAATTCAAGAGTTTCGGCATGTTTACTAAAGAGTTCAATCATTTTTGGAAAGGAAGGGTTACTTGGTTCTGAAAAACGATAAAATTGATTCTTGTCTTTTTCTTTTTCACGATGTTTATAGCCGCCATCTTCAATGAATTTCCAAAATGCTTTCACAAAAGACACATCGAGATTTTCAATGATCAACACTATATCCAAGTCTTTGGTTGCTCGAAACGGAGCTCCTATCTCATTCATGAGAATATCACAAGCGGTACCTCCAATAAGAACGTACTGACTTGAGTGATCTTGAAAGTATTCTCTGAATTTATCTAGGCCGTGTACCAAGTTTCACCTCTCAAAACATTTGTTAACGCTTGTTCTATTCTTTCATCATTTTCTTCTTTTAATGATACATATAATGAAAAAAGATTCACGTGATTCGTATTTGTAAATAATTGAGGATCATATTTCCATATTTCTAATTCAACGTATTTCTGATCTTTTATCATATCTCGGTTAGTTATGATCTCAATGTCTAGTTTGGCCATCTGTTTTTCACTTAAAGCTCTAACCGGATGTCCAGGTGCGCTTATCATAGATAATGCCGAAAGAGCCTCAAGACCTGCAATAGGAGCATTCTCAGGTGCTCTATTTGTGTAAACCACCTTCTTTACTGGGGTTACCATAAATTTCTGACCTATTTCAAAGTATTCTGGGTCAGAAATTCTTTTGTACTTTTTGCTGCGCCCCGTTTTACCGCCAACATCAAATTTGACTAATCTAGCATCATAAAGATCATTGAGCGCTCTTGAAGCGGTCATGATTGTAAATCCCATATTTTGAGAAAACTCTGTTGTGTTGACCACCGCATCCTTATTGTATAGAAAATACAGAAATGCAAGTTGTGTAGATGTTGAAAAGATCTTAACTTTTCTGTCATCATATTGAGCAGTCTTTTTAAAGTCGAGTCCAAGAAATGGCAAGTATATCTGCCCATCTTCAACGACGAATGGAATACGATAAGCTATTAAACTCTTTCTTCTGTAACGGGTGATTTCTTTGTAGCAAAGCACAATCTTTCGTTTCGTCAATTCTTCAATACGCCTGACATGTTTTTCGATCTCATCAACACTTGGAGCTTCTTCGACTATTTCAAGCAACACACAATGAGTATCAAGAATCTTCATTTCATAAAAATTGTATAAACTCCTCAGAAAAACAGGGAAATTACTTTTCTCTTGACTCATTATTATCGTAACGTCGTCATCAATGTTTTCTTTCAAATACTTTTCTAAAGTTCTCATCATTCTTATCCTCTTTAATATACCACTTTTCACTTTAAATTTAACATTATCACTGTTATATTGCAAGTGTTATATGTTATATTAATTGGTCTAACTTCATAATCCGACATAAAGCTACTATTCTGAATATAAAAATCATTAGCATGGTGAAGGTCGTTCAATAGTAATTACTCTTAGTGATGAAACCTGATATCCGTAGGATGATATATAGAATGACCAAAACCCCAAACAGTGGGATCATTTTCTGATACATGCCCACTTTATTTCCTGACTTGCTCTATATGCAGCTTCTTCTCTTCTTCACTTTTATTGCTATATCCTTTTAACTTGTTGTAAAATTCATCAATTTCTTGGTCTGAGAAAATCACCTTCTCAGATTCTTTTAAGATAAGCTTTTTCAGTTTGCCTCTTTTTATAACAAGACCCTCTTCTACGTTAACCCTCTTAAGTTCGCAGCGTTCACTAAATACAATCAGTGATCGCAACTGAACATCAACTAGAACTTTACTCAAATATTTAATGTGTTTCTTGTTTTGCCAGATAGGATTCAAGAACTTGTTCTTAGTCTTGTAAATAACAGCGGTCCAGTTTCTAGCCTTCTCATCACCAAATATCCAGCCACTGTAGTTCTTGCTTTCAATGACATAAATTCCGGATGGAGCAATATACAAGACATCAATCTCCGTCGTTCCATCTTCTGTTGGTATATACAAATTCGTCATAACCTTTGAATACATAGGAAGTTTCTCTAGTTCAAAGAAAATCAACGCTTCCCCGAAACTTCCGGTATCAAATAAGTATTTGAACAATCCAACGCCACTCTCAACCTTATAATTCGACTTGTTATACATAAGAATATATGGCACAAACCTAACAGTAAGTGTTATAACCACCATTCCTATAAGGAATAAATAAATATCGTCCATTGTTCCCCCTTAATCACTACTGCGATTTGGCCTAACTTAAACTAAGCAATCACTAAAAATTCAATGAACTGTTCTAAATAAAATCTGAAAACGATAATACCCCGTGACACTACTATCTAATACTCTGTGAAGTTTCTAATTCCTAAAGTATTTGAAATTATTCATAAAAAAGTTCAATCTTGATCCTCGATTATGAAATTCGGATATGCCGGCTGATCAAATTCCGCTTCCAGAACTTTGTAAATCATATATCTTGTTTTCCATAACCGCACAAGTGCTTCCTTATCTTCAAGAGTAGGTGCTCTTCCTCGGATGGTCTTATCGATAACATATGATCCGACCATATGGTACTTTACGGATGCGCGATCATCTACTACAGCTATGAAATCCTTTAGGTCAGTGTTAGCCCCTTCATCTTTATAAAAAGCACTAAAAATCTGATTCTCATTATAATTCTTTCGATCCGTATATTCTTTCCTTCGATAAACTACTTCCCCTTCTTTAAGAACGTACTCATTGCGATATCCGACATGATCTACTTGATCAATCGGTTTTAACGTCCGATTCTTAGTGATAACCATCACACTGAAATCAACAATCGAATCAAACTGTCTTTCAATCTCCTTTTCAGTTAATGGTTCATACATATAGAATCCCAAACCATATTTTGAGTAGATCTCATCGTAATCCACTTCTAAACCATCATGCATTACAACACCGCGCTTAATCTCAATCACTTCTGACATCGGCATTAATCCACTGCCTATCCACTGATTCAAGAAGTATGCGAACACCACAAAGATTATTATGTTCGGCAATGCGTAGGGTAGAATTTTCTTCCAAGACTTTGACATGGACATGGATCTTTGCTTCTTACGCAATGCCTTAAACTCTCTTAGGTTTGGATCTGATTTCTTATTATTGAACATATAACATCCCCCCAATGTAATAGTTTGATACCATAATGAAGACTGAGTTAATATACTTCTTTTATTTATACCAGTCTTCTGGATATCCGGTTTTCTCGAATATTATTCTCTCACGTTCTGCAGTTGATAGACGAAAGTTCTCCTTATATGTAAATCTCATTTGCCTATAAAAATCTTCCGTAATTCTAATTTCGTAAATGGTTCTCGGATTTATTTGATCAGGAGAGTATGCGATTACGTAGTGTGCCTGAAGTGAATTAATAATAGACTCATCGACACTTTCAACTATTTTAAGATATCTATCAATCAAGTTATTCGAAATTTTAGGCCACCCCCTTACGTGAATCGGACTATTCTTGCTAGCGAATAGTTTGGCAAATAGCTCAAACTCATAAGCGCTTAAACTATCCATAAGATCATAAACACCTTTATAAAACATATCTTTATAAAGATATGTTTTATACTTCTTTTCAAAAAAACTTCGATATGCAGATGTCATGAGGCTAAATGAACTGAATATTAGAATATATAATCCAAAAAAAGCAAAAAATGCTAG